>NZ_JASCOY010000008.1:0-137195 GCF_029960075.1 Pseudomonas sp. PS02290 | reverse complement strand
CACCGGCGTCGATGTCAACACCGGCGTCTTTGTAGCTCAGGGATGGTTGCTTGCTCATGATCCAGGCCTTTAGGGGGGGATTCGGGGTAACGACCGAGTGGCAACGACGCGGGGCCTTGTCATCGCCGGTCTGCGAAGGCGCGCGATTTTATCAGGGTTGGGCGCAAGCGGCCATCCTTGGGCCGACGGGCTGGACTGTCGTGAAGAAAAAATAACCCGGTTTATCCCGCCGCACCCGTTCGTCGCTGGCGGGATCCGGTGTAACGTTGGCGCCTGAGTGAGCGATTCGGGCGCGTCTGCGGTCAGAGTCGGGTCACTCATGTTCATGCAGCTATTTATAGCGTTGCCTTTTTACCCAGCGGGAATCCTTCATGCGTCCACCTTCCTTCATGCGCCTAAAAAACTGCCTGTTCGTGGGTTGCCTCTCATTGATGAGTCTGCCGGCGTTCGCCGAGACGGTGAACAATCTCTATCAGGTGCGCGAGCCCGTCAGCGGCCAGACCCCGGACGAAAAAACCCGCGCCACCCAGGCCGCGCTGGAAACCCTGGTCATCCGCCTGACCGGCGACCCAAAGGCCGTGCAGAACGGCGGCCTTGCCGAGGTGCGCAAGGACCCTCAGCAAATCATCAGCCAGTACGGCTACGACGCCGGCCCGCCCGAAACCCTGCAGGTCGATTTCGACCCGACGAGCACCGAACGCGTCATGCGTCAGGCGGGGCTGTCGTTGTGGGGCACCAACCGTCCGGTGATCATGGCCTGGTGGCTGAACGACGCCACTGACGGCGCCAACCTGGTCGGCGACGGCCAAGCCTCCGCCGAACCTCTGCGTCGCGCTGCCCAACATCGCGGTCTGCCGTTGCGTCTGCCGCTGGCGGACCTTGGCGAACAAGGCATCGGCAACGCCAAGACCCTCGACGGCAACAACGTCGGCCCGCTCAAGGAGGCTTCCGAGCGTTACGGTTCGGACGCGATTCTGGCGGTTCACGCGCAGGAAAACGGCGGCCAGTGGCAGGGCAAATGGCACCTGTGGCTGGGGGACAAGATTGAGCAGGGCAGTGCCAGCGGCGCGAGCTCGGCGGAACTGGCCGACGCGGTACTGTTGGCAGTAAGCCAGCGACTGGCGCCACGCTTCGTGGTCAAGCCGGGTGCCTCGACGGGCATGGTGCTGGATGTGCAGGGCATGAATCTTGAGCGTTACGCGCAGCTGTTGCGCCTGCTCGAACCGTTCGGCGGCCGCCTGAAATCAGCCGACGGTGATCGCATCGCGTTCGACGTCAGCGGCAGCCCCGATCAGTTGCGTTCCCAACTGGCGCTGGCGAAACTGCAGGAAGTGCCGGCCGGTGAAATCGCCAGCGCGCCGGTCAACGCCGCGCCCGTTGCTGCGGACGGCACGCCGGTAGCGCCGCAGCCGCCTGCTGTTTCGGACAGCGCATTGCACTTCCGTTGGTGAACAGGTTCATAACGACGTTGCTCGAAGCACATCATCCTGGGGAAAGAGGCAGTAATGACTGATACGCGTCGTTGGTTCTGGCTGGGCGGGGTTGTCCTGGTCTGTTTGTTCGTCTGGCTGCTGCATTCGATTCTGACGCCGTTCCTTGTGGCGCTGCTGCTGGCGTACATGGGCGATCCGCTGGCAGACCGGCTGGAAAAACTGAAGCTGTCCCGCACCATGAGTGTGGTGACCGTGTTCCTGTTGTTCACCCTGATTTTCATGGGCCTGCTGCTGGTGCTGGTGCCAATGCTGGCCAAGCAGCTTTACCGCCTGTACGAACTGGCACCGCAAATCCTCGACTGGCTGCAACACACCGCCATGCCGTGGGCGCAGGCCAAGTTGGGGCTGGCAGACGGCTTCTGGAAGTTCGACAAGGTCAAGGCGGCGATCTCGGAGCACATGGGCCAGACCGGCGACATCGTCGGCATCGTCTTGTCCCAGGCCACGACCTCGACCCTGGCGCTGATCGGCTGGCTGACCAACCTGGTGCTGATCCCGGTGGTCTGCTTCTATCTGTTGCGTGACTGGGACGTGATGATGGCGAAGGTGCGCAGCCTGCTGCCCCGTCACCGCGAGAAGAAGATCGTCGCGCTGGCGGACGAGTGCCATGAGGTATTGGGTGCGTTCATTCGCGGCCAGTTGCTGGTGATGGTCGCGCTGGGCGTGATTTACGCCGCCGGCCTGATGCTGGTCGGGCTGGAGCTGGGTCTGTTGATCGGTGTCATTGCCGGCCTGGCGGCCATCGTGCCATACATGGGTTTCGTGATCGGCATCGGCTCGGCGATTCTGGCGGGCTTCTTCCAGTTCGGCGGCGACCTGTATCCGATGCTGGGCATCGTCGCGGTGTTCATGGTCGGTCAGGCACTGGAAGGCATGGTGCTGACCCCGTTGCTGGTGGGTGATCGCATCGGTCTGCACCCGGTTGCGGTGATCTTCGCGATTCTGGCGGGCGGCGAGCTGTTCGGGTTCACCGGCATCCTGCTGGCCCTGCCGGTGGCGGCGGTGATCATGGTCCTGGTGCGCCATGTTCATGACCTGTACAAGGATTCGGACATCTACGGCGGTCTGGACGACCCGGATCTCTGATTCCCGCGAATCAGGATGCGTACCGGCGCGCGGTGCTCACCGCGCGCCTCCTTTCTCGGCGGGTTTTGCCCGTATTCCCCAGTGATACCAGTGACATACGCAAGCCTTTGATTTTGCTGGCGGTCTGCCGCATTGTGCGGCCAGCCCTGCGGGTATAGACTTTGCGCACTTTTCACAGAGGCCCCTTGGCGGTTCGTCACGAACCGTTCAGCCAGCATGAAACCAGTTCAGCTGCCCCTGAGTGTGCGTCTGCGTGATGACGCCACCTTCATCAATTACTATCCAGGCGCCAATGCCGCTGCACTCGGCTATGTCGAGCGGCTGTGCGAAGCCGAGGCCGGCTGGACGGAAAGCCTCATCTATCTGTGGGGCAAGAACGGGGTAGGGCGCACGCACCTGTTGCAGGCTGCCTGCCTGCGATTCGAACAGATGGGCGAGCCAGCGGTTTATCTGCCGATGGCCGAGCTGCTCGATCAGGGCATCGGCCTGTTCGATCATCTGGAGCAGTACGAACTGGTGTGCCTCGATGACCTTCAGGCGGTGGTTGGCAAGCCTGAATGGGAAGAGGCCTTGTTCCACCTGTTCAACCGGCTGCGCGACAGTGGCCGACGCTTGCTCATCGCCGCGTCATGCTCGCCCCGGGAGCTGCCGGTCAAGCTGGCGGACTTGAAATCACGGCTGACCATGGCGCTGGTGTTCCAGATGCGCCTGTTGTCCGACGAAGAAAAACTCCGCGCCCTGCAATTGCGCGCGTCCCGCCGGGGCCTGCACCTCACCGACGAAGTGGGGCATTTCATCCTCACCCGCGGCAAGCGCAGCATGAGTGCGCTGTTCGACCTGCTTGAACAGCTCGATCAAGCCTCACTGCAGGCCCAGCGCAAGCTGACCATTCCGTTCCTGAAAGAAACCCTCGGTTGGTAAGCGCGTCCGTGGTCGATCAGGCTTTGGTCCTGCAAACCGCCGCGGCCCTGCGCCATGCCACACGCATCCTGATCATCACCGGTGCTGGCCTTTCGGCGGATTCGGGTTTGCCGACCTATCGCGGTGTCGGTGGTCTGTACAACGGCGAGACCGACGACGGCCTGCCGATCGAAATGGCGTTGTCCGGCCCGATGCTGCGTCGTGATCCGGCGCTGTGCTGGAAATACATTGCACAATTGGGCAGCGCTTGCCTGGGCGGACGTCCCAATGCGGCGCACTATGCCATCGCCGAATTGCAGCGGCGCAAGCCGGAATGCTGGGTGTTGACGCAAAACGTCGACGGCTATCATCGCGCTGCGGGCAGTCCGCCAGAACGCCTGATCGAAATTCATGGCCAGTTGGCGCCGCTCTACTGTCAATCTTGTGGCGCCGAGGATCCGCTGTTGAGCGAGCGCCTCAACCGACCACTGCCACCGCTGTGCGCCCGCTGCACTGGCGTTTTGAGGCCATCGGTGGTGTTGTTTGAGGAGATGTTGCCAGAGTTGGCACTGAACGTGCTTCAGGAAGAGATGGCAAAAGGCTTTGACGCTGTGCTCAGCATTGGAACCACCGCCAGCTTCCCATACATTCATGAGCCCATGCTGCGCGCTCGGGTGACGGGAGGCTTTACTGCCGAGATAAACCCTTCGCCGACCGATCATTCCGCGCACATGGATGCGTTTCTGCGGTGTAGAGCCTTAGAAGTGATGGACGACATCGTAAGTCACATTTGTTTCGATTGAATTTGCAAATGGGTACGATTGAAGGCATAGTCTCGGCTTCTTTACACTTCAGCCACGGTCGTGCACATGCTAAACCGCTTCGCACCCCTCGTGCCTCTCGCACTCGTAACGCTGTTGTTCGGCTGTGCGGCCCAGATGCCGACGTCGCAACAACAGTCGCAAAGCCCCCAGTTCCGGGACTCTGCCACCGCTCAATCCGCCAGCAATCGTGCCGATTACGCATCCTCCGTACTGGATGACGAAGTCGCCACCGAAGACGAGCTCGCTCAATTTGCCGATAACAAGCCGTACCGCCTGCCGGTTCTGGCTGACAGCATCCTCGAGCGCGGCAAATCCCTGATAGGCACTCGCTATCGCTTCGGCGGCACGTCGACCACCTCTGGTTTCGACTGCAGCGGTTTCATCGGTTATCTCTTCCGCGAAGAGGCGGGCATGAGCCTGCCGCGTTCCTCCCGCGAAATGATCAACATCGACGCCCCTCTCGTTAAACGCAATGACCTCAAGCCAGGCGACCTGCTGTTCTTCAGCACTGCCGGCCGTGGTCGTGTCAGCCATGCGGGCATCTACCTGGGCGATGATCAATTCATCCACTCCAGCAGCCGCCGCAGCGGTGGTGTCCGCGTCGACAGCCTCGACGATGCTTACTGGGCCAAGACGTTCATCGAAGCCAAACGCGCGCTGGCGATGGCACCCTCAACGGTACCTGCAACCACCACCGCGATGAGCTCGACTACAATCAAGCGCCAAACCCGTTAATTCCGGGCGCGCAAAGGGCTAACCCCTCTTGCGCGCGACCCCGGCCCTCGGCAAAGTAAGCTGCATCCCGCACAGGTTGTCGTGTTTATGTCGTTAACGGTTCGCCTGATCGTCGCCTCTCTGGCTGTGCTGCTGGCCGCATGTTCCAGCACTCCACCGCCTGCTCCACGCAAGGTCGTCTACCGGCCTGTGGTCTCCGCTCCTCCCCAGTTTTCTTCACCGCTCGCCGACGACGTTCTGTTGCGCGCGATCGGCCTCGTTGGCACGCCCTATCGCTGGGGCGGCAACACGCCTGATTCGGGTTTCGATTGCAGCGGCCTGATCGGCTATGTCTACCACGACGCTGCCGGTATCACCTTGCCGCGATCCACGCGGGAAATGATCACCCTGCGTGGCCCGGACATCGACCGCAGCCAGTTACAGACCGGTGATCTGGTGTTCTTCGCCACGGGCGGCGGCTCCCACGTCAGCCACGCCGGCATCTACGTCGGGGAAGGGCGATTCGTTCATGCACCGGCCACCGGCGGCACCGTCAAACTCGACAGCCTGGACAAGCCTTATTGGCAAAAGGCCTGGCTGAATGCCAAGCGCGTTATCCAGCCGTCGAACTTGGCCAGGCAATAGTCGTTTTTGAGGCAACGTGTTCATGGGCTGTTGCTGCAGGAACACCTGTGCACTCCAGGGTGAGATCCCGTTAACCCGTGGGCGCTCTGCCCACGGGTCGATTGACGCTCCCCAGTCAACCCTCTAACCTTCGCGCCATGTTTCAGGTGCCCGGGACCTTGTTGGTCCACAGGGTGAAACAGGGAAGCCGGTGCGATTGCTCGTGCGATCAATTCCGGCGCTGCCTCCGCAACGGTAAATGAGTCAAGGCCACGCACAATGCCACTGTGTTCGCTGAGCATGGGAAGGCGCCTGGCCTGCCACGGTTGTGGCAACTCATGAGTCCGGAGACCGGCCTGATCCATCGAACAGCATCACGGAGGGCGATGCTCTGCTGCAGGCCGGGCCTTGTCCGGTGCCTGCTGACAGTCTTTGCCTGTGCCCTCCGTTTGCCACACCTGCCCTCAAGCGGAGAGCTGAGATGAGCGAATCCCCCGAACGTGACGAACGCCACCTGGCGCGCATGCTGCGCAAAAAGGCGGTGATGGACGAGCGCATTTCCAGCGCGCCAAATGAATGCGGATTGCTGTTGGTCCTGACCGGCAACGGCAAAGGCAAAAGCAGCTCGGCCTTCGGCATGCTGGCCCGCGCCATGGGCCATGGCATGCAGTGCGGCGTCGTGCAGTTCATCAAAGGCCGCCACAGCACCGGCGAAGAGCTGTTCTTCCGCCGCTTTCCCGAACAAGTGCGTTACCACGTGATGGGCGAGGGCTTCACCTGGGAAACCCAGGACCGCCAGCGTGACATTGCCGCGGCCGAAGCCGCCTGGGCCGTGACCCGGGAAATGCTCAAGGACGCCTCTATCGGCATGGTCGTGCTTGATGAGCTGAACATTGCCCTCAAGCACGGCTATCTGGACCTGGAGCAGGTGCTGAGCGATTTGCAGGCACGCCCGCCGATGCAGCACGTGATCGTCACCGGTCGCGGGGCGAAGCAGGAACTGATCGACTTGTCCGATACCGTTTCCGATATCGGCGTGGTCAAGCATGCCTTTCAAGCCGGCATCAAGGCGCAGAAAGGCATCGAACTGTGAGTGAGCGCCAGCCCCGGCACTGCCCGGCAGTATTGATCGCCGCGCCCGCGTCCGGTCAGGGCAAAACCACCGTCACCGCCGCACTGGCCCGTCTGCATCGCAATCAGGGGCGCAAGGTGCGGGTGTTCAAATGCGGGCCGGACTTTCTCGACCCGATGATTCTCGAACGCGCCAGCGGCCATCCGGTGTACCAACTGGACATGTGGATGATCGGCGAGGCCGAAAGCCGGCGCCTGTTGTGGGAAGCCGCCGCCGACGCCGACCTGATCCTCATCGAAGGCGTCATGGGCTTGTTCGACGGTACGCCGTCCAGCGCAGACCTGGCCCGGCGTTTCGGCGTGCCGGTGCTGGGGGTGATTGACGGCACGGCCATGGCCCAGACCTTTGGCGCCCTGGCGCTGGGGTTGGCGCGCTATCAGCCGGATCTGCCATTCGCCGGCGTGCTGGCCAATCGCGTCGGCACAGTGCGCCACGCGCAGTTGCTCGAAGGCAGCCTGACCGAAGGCCTGCGCTGGTACGGCGCGTTGTCCCGTGAAACCGGCATTGAGCTGCCCAGCCGGCACCTCGGGCTGGTTCAGGCGAGCGAACTGAATGATCTGGACATGCGCCTCGACGCTGCTGCCACCGCGCTGGCCAGCACCTGCGACGCCACGTTGCCACCGTCCGTGACCTTTACCGCGCCGGAATTCGTGCCGGCCGAACCGCTGCTGGCCGGCGTGAAAATCGCCATCGCCCACGACGAGGCGTTTGCGTTTTTCTACGGTGCCAGCCTCGACCTGTTGCGGGAGATGGGCGCCGAACTGTCGTTCTTTTCGCCGATCCGCGACCGCGAATTACCCGACGCCGACAGCCTGTATCTGCCGGGCGGTTACCCGGAACTGCATCACACGGCGCTGGCGGAAAACCACAGCATGCTCGCCGCGATTCGCGCGCACCACGCCGCCGGCAAACCCTTGCTCGCCGAATGCGGCGGGATGTTGTATCTGCTCGATGCCCTGACCGATGTCGACGGCCAGCGCGCCGAAGGGGTGGGCTTGCTCAAGGGGGAAGCCGTGATGCAAAAGCGTCTGGCCGCCCTGGCCCTGCAATCGGTCGAGCTGCCGGAAGGCACCCTGCGCGGCCACACCTATCACCACTCCCTGACCAGCACCGAGCTGACTCCCATCGCCCGCGGCCTCAGCCCCAATGGCGGGCGCGGCGCCGAAGCGGTGTACCGCGAAGGGCGCATGACTGCGTCCTACGTGCATTTCTACTTCCCCTCGAATCCCCAGGCGATGGCGGCGCTGTTTTTGCCATGAGCCCATCTAATTCAACCGCCGCATTCTGTGGGAGCGAGCCTGCTCGCGAAGTGGGCGCGTCCGATCCCACTCCTTGTCTGAAAAACCGCTTTCGCGAGCAAGCTCACTCCTACATGGGGCGCATCGCAGGTGATTGCTGTGTTTCACGCGCGGGACAGGCGAGCCATGACTGAACACACCTTCACTGACCCCGAACGCGCCGCCGTTTACCGCGCCATCGCCGAGCGTCGCGACATGCGTCACTTCTGCGGGGGCACCGTCGCGCCGGAGTTGCTGGCCCGTCTGCTCGAAGCCGCCCACCACGCGCCGAGCGTCGGTTTGATGCAGCCGTGGCGTTTCCTGCGCATCACCGATCCGGCCTTGCGCACGCAGATTCAGGCGCAGGTGGAGGAGGAACGCATTCGCACCGCCGAAGCCTTGGGCGAGCGGTCCGACGATTTCATGAAGCTGAAGGTCGAGGGCATCAGCGACTGCGCCGAGGTATTGGTCGCTGCGTTGATGGACGACCGCGACAAACACATCTTCGGCCGCCGGACCCTGCCGGAAATGGACATGGCGTCGTTGTCTTGCGCGATCCAGAACCTCTGGCTGGCGGCCCGTGCCGAGGGCCTGGGCATGGGCTGGGTGTCGCTGTTCGATCCCCAGGCCCTGGCGGATCTGCTGAAGATGCCAACCGGTTCAAAACCCCTGGCGATCCTGTGCCTCGGCCCGGTCAAGGAATTTTACCCGGCGCCGATGCTGGTGCTGGAGGGCTGGGCGCAGCCGCGCGCGTTGCAAGAGTTGGTCTACGAGAACACATGGGGAGTGATTGCATGAGTGTGGCGTTATTGAGCGTCGCCGGGGTCGCGCTGGACGCGTTGCTCGGCGAGCCAAAACGGAACCACCCGCTGGTGGCGTTCGGCCGTTTTGCCGAGCGCATCGAACAGCGCCTGAATGCTGCCGGCCGGGGCTGGCGCAGCCATGGCGTGACGGCGTGGTTCATCGCCGTGATTCCGCTGACCCTGATCGCCACGTTGCTCAGCTGGCTGCCGTTCGTTGGCTGGCTGGTGGAAGTGCTGGCGCTGTACTGCGCGTTGGGTCTGCGCAGTCTGGGCGAGCACGTCGAGCCGGTCGCCCAGGCGCTGCGCAGCGACGATCTGCCCGAAGCGCGTCGGCGCGTCGGCTATCTGGTCAGTCGCCAGACCGCCGAGCTGGACAGCACCGAAGTGGCCCGTGCGGCCACCGAATCGGTGCTGGAAAACGGCAGCGACGCGGTGTTCGCGGCGATCTTCTGGTTCGTCGTGCTGGGCGCGCCGGGCGTTGTGCTCTATCGCCTGAGCAACACCCTCGACGCCATGTGGGGCTATCGCAACGAGCGCTTCGAACGCTTCGGCTGGGCGGCGGCGAAAATCGACGACTTGCTCAACTACATTCCTGCACGATTGGTGGCGTTGACCTACGCGCTGCTGGGCAACACCCGACTGGCCCTGCGCTGCTGGCGCACCCAGGCCCCGAAGTGGGACAGCCCCAACGCAGGCCCGGTGATGGCCGCCGGCGCCGGTGCGCTGGGCGTCGAGCTGGGTGGCCCGGCGATTTATCACGGCGAGCTGCATGAGCGCGCGACCCTGGGCGAAGGCGTGCCGGCGGACGCGGACTCCATCGATCGAGGCTGGCAACTGGTGCAGCGCGGCGTGTGGCTGTGGTTGCTGATTTTGTGTCTGGGGACAGAATTCTATGCTTGAACACGGCGGCCGATTGCGTGGCGCAGTCCTGAAATATGGCATTGATGAGGCGGACTGGCTGGACCTGTCCAGCGGGATTTCGCCGTGGTCGTGGCCAATCCCGGCGATCCCGGAAGCGGCCTGGGCGCGCCTGCCGGAAACCGATGACGGTCTGGAAGCCGCCGCCCGCCGCTACTACGGCGCCACGGACGTACTGCCGGTGGCCGGTTCCCAAGCGGCGATTCAGGCGCTGCCGCGTCTGCGCCAGGCCGGCAAGGTCGGTGTGCTGTCGCCCTGCTACGCCGAGCACGCCGAGGCCTGGCGCAACACCGGTTTTCTGGTGCGCGAAGTGCTTGAGCACGAAGTGGAGCGGTTCATCGACACCCTTGATGTGCTCGTCGTGGTCAACCCGAACAACCCCACCGGCCTGAGCCTCACGCCCGAACGCCTGCTGGAATGGCACACGCGGCTGGCCCAGCGTGGTGGTTGGCTGGTGGTCGACGAAGCGTTCATGGACAACACGCCGGAGTTGAGCCTGGCGGCTTACACCCAGCGTTCGGGGCTCATCGTATTGCGCTCGTTCGGCAAGTTCTTCGGGCTGGCCGGTGTGCGCCTGGGTTTTGTGCTGGCGGAGCCGCGCTTTCTCAAAGTCATGGCGCGGCAGATCGGACCTTGGTCCGTCAGCGGGCCAACCCGCATCATCGGTCAGGCCTGTCTCAACGACGTGGCCGGGCATCAACGCCAGCGCCAGCGCACCGAGCAGGCCAGTCAGCGTCTGGTTGATGTGCTCAGCCGCCACGGCTTCGCGCCCAAGGGCGGCTGCGCGCTGTTTCAGTGGCTGATCACGCCGCTGGCGGAAGAACTGTATGAGTTCTGCGCACACCGGGGCATCCTTCTGCGGCTTTTTATTAACAACAGCAACAACAACAGCAGCCTGCGTTTCGGCCTGCCCCGCGAGGACGCCGACTGGCAGCGTCTGGAACAGGCACTGAGCGAATTCTCCCGGGAGCGCCCATGAACATCGGCAAAACCCTGATGGTGCAGGGCACCACGTCCGACGCCGGTAAAAGCACGCTGGTGACGGCGCTGTGCCGCTGGCTGACCCGACAGGGCGTGCGCACCGTGCCGTTCAAACCGCAGAACATGGCGCTCAACAGCGCAGTGACCGCGGACGGCGGCGAGATCGGCCGCGCCCAGGCCGTGCAAGCCCAGGCCTGCGGCCTCGAACCCCACACCGACATGAACCCGGTGCTGCTCAAACCCAACAGCGACACGGGCGCGCAAGTGATCATTCACGGGCGCGCCGTCACCACCATGAACGCCGTCGCCTACCACGACTACAAAGCCATCGCGATGCAGGCCGTACTCGCTTCCCATCGCCGCCTCAGCGAGGGCTGGCCGGTGGTCATGGTCGAAGGCGCCGGGTCGCCGGCCGAGATCAACCTGCGCGCCGGCGACATCGCCAACATGGGCTTTGCCGAGGCAGTGGATTGCCCGGTGCTGCTGGTGGCGGACATCAATCGCGGCGGGGTGTTTGCCCATCTGGTCGGCACGCTGGAATTGCTGTCGCCCAGCGAACAGGCGCGGGTCAAAGGTTTCATCATCAATCGCTTTCGCGGCGACATCGCGCTGCTTCAGCCCGGCCTCGACTGGCTCGAACAGCGCACCGGCAAACCGGTGGTGGGCGTGCTGCCCTACGTGATGGACTTGCATCTGGAGGCTGAAGACGGCCTCGATCAGCGCCAGACCGACAAGGCCGAGCAGGTGCTCACTGTCATCGTGCCGGTCCTGCCGCGCATCAGTAACCACACCGACTTCGACCCGCTGCGCCTGCACCCCCAGGTCAATCTGCAATTCGTCGGCCCTGGGCAGGCGATTCCCGGCGCTGACCTGATCATCCTGCCCGGCTCGAAAAGCGTGCGCAGCGATCTCGCCTATCTGCGCGCCAACGGTTGGGACACCGCCATTAGCCGCCACCTGCGTTACGGCGGCAAAGTGCTGGGCATCTGCGGTGGCCTGCAAATGCTGGGCGAAGAGTTGCACGACCCGCACGGACTGGAAGGCGCGGCGGGTTCAAGCCCGGGCCTGGGGCTGCTGGCCCTGAGCACGGTGCTGGAAGAAGAGAAACAGCTGCGCAATGTGAGCGGGCGGCTGACCCTCGAAGACGCCGACGTCAGCGGCTACGAGATTCATGCCGGCGTGACCACCGGCGCGGCGCTGGAGCGTCCGTTGGTCCAGCTGGCCGACGGTCGTTGCGATGGCGCGTGCAGTCCTGACGGCCAAGTGCTCGGCACGTACCTGCACGGGCTGTTCGAGAATCCTGCGTCGAGCAGCGCGTTGCTGCGATGGGCCGGGCTGCAGAATGTGCAATTGGTGGATTACCACGCCCTGCGCGAGCGCGACATCGAGCGCCTGGCCGATCTGGTGGAAACCCACCTGGACGGCACATTACTGCGTGAACTCTGCGGCCTGGAGCAACCCTGATGCTGCAATTGATCCTCGGCGGCGCACGATCCGGCAAAAGTCGGCTGGCTGAAAAGCTCGCCAGCGACAGCGGCCTCGACGTCATCTACATCGCCACCAGTCAGCCTCTGGACGGCGAAATGAACCAGCGCGTCGCCGTGCACCGCGAGCGTCGTCCGGCGGAGTGGGGGCTAGTCGAAGAACCTGTCGAACTGGCGCGCGTTCTGCGGGAAAACGCCGGGGAGGGCCGCTGCCTGTTGGTGGATTGCCTGACCCTGTGGCTGACCAATCTGCTGATGCTGGACGATCCGCAGCGGCTGGTTCAAGAGCGCGAAGCCTTGCTCGATGGCCTGGCGGAACTGCCGGGCGAAATCATTTTTGTCAGCAACGAAACCGGGCTGGGCGTCGTGCCCCTCGGTGAGCTGACCCGTCGTTATGTCGATGAAGCCGGTTGGCTGCATCAGGCGCTGGCCGAACGTTGCCAGCGCGTGGTGTTCACCGTCGCCGGACTGCCCATGATCCTGAAAGGACCCGCACTATGAGTACCGCCTGGTGGCTCGCGCCTGCCCGAGAAGTCGATCACGCCAGCCGCGAAGAAGCGTTGGCCCGTCAGCAGCAACTGACCAAACCGACCGGTTCTTTGGGTCGGCTGGAAGAGGTAGCGGTGCAACTGGCCGGCCTGCAGGGTCGCCTGAAACCGGAGGTCGATGAGGTCTGGATCGCGATTTTTGCCGGCGATCACGGCGTGGTCGCTGAAGGGGTTTCGGCCTACCCCCAGGAAGTCACCGGGCAGATGCTGCACAACTTCATCATGGGCGGCGCGGCCATCAGCGTGTTGGCGCGGCAGCTGTCGGCGCAGCTGGACGTAGTCGATCTGGGCACCGTTGCCCCATTGGACTTGCCGGGCGTGCGGCACCTCAACCTCGGCCCGGGCACCGCGAATTTTGCCCAGGGCCCGGCGATGACTGAGGCGCAACTTCACGCTGCGCTCGATGGCGGTCGCGACAGCGTGCTGCGCGCCAAGGCCGCAGGCGCCGAGTTGTTTATCGGCGGCGAAATGGGCATCGGCAACACCACCGTCGCCAGTGCGCTGGCGTGCGCGTTGCTCGATTGCGCCGCCGCCTCGCTGGCCGGCCCCGGCACCGGCCTGGATGCCGAAGGCGTGAGCCACAAGGCGCAAGTGATCGAACGTGCCCTGCGGCTGCATGCCGCTTCTGTCGGTGACGCGCTGTCCAGTCTGCGCGCCCTCGGTGGTTTTGAAGTCGCGGCGCTGGGCGGCGCCTATCTGGCCTGCGCGCAGGAGGGCATCGCTGTACTGGTCGATGGTTTTATCTGTTCCGTGGCGGCGCTGGTGGCGGTGCGCATTAATCCGTCGTGCCGGGAGTGGTTGTTCTTCGGCCATCGCGGTGCCGAGCCGGGCCATCGCCTGGTGCTGGACGCGCTGCAGGCCGAGCCGTTGCTGGACCTGGAATTGCGTCTGGGCGAAGGCAGTGGCGCGGCGCTGGCGGTGCCATTGTTGCGTCTGGCCTGCGAGCTGCATAAAGGCATGGCGACCTTCGCCGAAGCCGCCGTGGCAGATCGCCCGGCATGACGCTGCGTCTGGATTTGCTGCGCCACGGTGAAACCGAATTCGGCGGCGGCCTGCGCGGCAGCATCGACGACGCGCTGACCGACATCGGCTGGCAGCAGATGCGTGCGGCGGTGGCTGATCGTGGGCCTTGGGACCGGATCGTCAGCTCGCCACTGCAACGCTGCGCCCGTTTCGCCGACGAGCTGGCCGGGCGGCTGGGCTTGCCCGTAGAATTGGAAGCCGGACTTCAGGAATTGCATTTCGGTGACTGGGAAGGCCAGAGCCCTGCGCAATTGATGGAAACCGATGCTGCGGGGTTGGGACGTTTCTGGGAAGATCCGTACGGGTTTACGCCGCCCAATGGCGAGCCTGTTCAGGTATTTGCCACCCGCGTGCTGACCGCTGTTGAGCGGTTGCAGCGGGCGTATGACGGACAGCGCATTCTGCTGATTAGCCATGGCGGGGTGATGCGTTTGCTGCTGGCCCGCGCCCGCGGTCTGCCCCGCGAACACTTGCTGCAGGTCACCGTGGCCCACGGTGGTATGTTCGGTCTCGCCGTTCAGGCCGACGGTGAGTTGACGGAGGTTTAAATGCTGCCGTTCCGGATCGCCTTGCAGTTCCTCAGCAGCCTGCCGATTCGCCTGCCGGGCATGCCGACGCCCCAGGAATCGGGGCGCTCGCTGCTGTTTTACCCGCTGGTGGGTTTGCTGTTCGGCGTGCTGTTGATGGCGCTGAATCATCTGCTCGACGGAGCGCCGATGTTGTTGCATGCCGCTTTGCTGCTGGCGGCATGGGTGATGCTCAGCGGTGGGCTGCACCTGGATGGCCTGGCCGACAGCGCCGACGCCTGGCTCGGTGGTTTCGGCGACCGCGAACGCACGCTGCTCATTATGAAGGATCCGCGCAGCGGCCCGATTGCGGTAGTCACGCTGGCGGTGGTGTTGTTGTTGAAATTCAGCGCGCTGCTGGCGTTGATTGAGGCGCACACGGGCGTTGGCCTGCTGCTGGCCCCGGTGATTGGCCGCGCGGCGATGCTGGCGCTGTTTCTGAACACGCCGTATGTGCGCGCCGGCGGGCTGGGCCAGGCGCTGGCCGATCACCTGCCGCGCAAGACGGGCGTGCGGGTGCTGGCGGCGGTGGCGGTGGTCTGCGTGCTCATCGGTGGCGGCGCCGCGGCGTGGGTGCTGGTGGTGACAGCGTGTGGCTTCTTCTGGCTGCGTCGGGTGATGATGCAACGGCTGGGCGGCACTACCGGCGACACCGCTGGCGCGATGCTCGAACTGCTGGAAACCCTGGTGCTGGTGACGTTGGCGCTGATGTGCGATTGATTTGTGGGAGCGCCACCCCGGTCGCTCCCACAGGATCTGCGGTCGGCTGATCATTCTGAGAGGTGTCATGCATAGCGTTGCGCTGGTGGTGTACCCGCAATTTCAGTCCCTTAGCCTGTCGGTCGGGTCCGTGCTGACCTGCGCGAACCTGATGCAGGGCGAGGCGGCGTACTCCTTTCATCTGGTGTCGGAAAGCGGCGGGGCGGTGATGTCGTCCGAAGGCTTTTCGGTCAATACCACGCCATTGCAGGCCGACGGTTACGACACCATCATCGTCAGCGGTTATATGGACCTGCAATTGCCGACTCCCAGCCTGCTTGAGTTCGTGCGCACTGCGTCGGCTCAATCGCGGCGGGTGGCGTCGCTGTGCACGGGCGGGTTTGTGCTGGCAGAGGCCGGTTTGCTCGACGGCAAGCGCGCCACCATGCACTGGATTCACGCCCCCGAGTTTCGCAAGCGCTACCCGAACGTTCGCGTCGAGGACGACAAACTGTTTACCGTGGACGGCCAGATCTGGACCGGGGCGGGCATGAGCGCCGGCCTTGATCTCGCACTGGCGATGGTCGAGAACGACCTCGGCGCCGACATCGCCCGGCAGGTCGCGCGCAAGCTGGTGATCTATCAACGTCGTGGCAGCGAGCATTCCCAGTTGTCGACGCTGCTGGAACTGGACCCCAAGTCCGACCGCGTGCAGCTGGCGATGGCCTACGCCCGCGAGAACCTCAAAAGTGATCTCTCCATTGATGCACTTGCCGCCATCGCCCGCTTGAGTCCTCGTCAATTCAGTCGGGTGTTCCGCGAGGAGACCGGCCAGACCCCGGCGAAAGCCATCGAATGCCTGCGGGTGGAAGTGGCACGGGCGATGATGGAAACCAGTCGGCACCCCATTGAAGTGGTCGCCCGGGAGACCGGTTTCGGCGATCGGGAAAGGATGCGCCAGGCGTTTCTGCGCAACTTCGGCGAACCTCCCCAGGCGATCCAGCGGGCGTTCACGGCCACCGACAAAGCCAGCTGATAGCCCGTTTGGTTGGCGCTAGGCATTCATCGCGCGGCGGAGTAGCGTAGCGGCAGCCCCACCTTTCCTGCCCGCTCATGAATGGACGTCGCCATGGCCCTACGCTGGATTCACGCGCCGCTGTTGTTGCTTGCCCTCAGTGGCGCCGCGGCGGCCGCCGATTGCCCGCCACTGCTGCAGGGCGACCTGCCCAAGCTGCGGGCGAAACAGGATATCGACCTGTGCAAACAGTTCGCCGGAAAGCCCATGCTGGTGGTCAACACCGCGAGCTTCTGTGGCTTTGCGCCGCAGTTCAAAGGGCTGGAAGCGCTCAATCAGCGCTTCAAGGGTGAGGGGCTTGAAGTCCTCGGGGTGCCCTCGGACGACTTTCTGCAGGAATCCAAAGACGCTGCCGAGACCGCCAAGGTCTGCTACGTGAACTACGGCGTCACGTTCACCATGACCGAACCGCAGCCGGTGCGTGGCGCCGATGCCATCAACCTGTTCAAGGGGCTCGCCGAGCAAAGCAATCCGCCGCGCTGGAACTTCTATAAATACGTGGTCAACCGCAAAGGCAACGTGGTTGCCAGCTTTTCCAGCAACACCGCGCCGGACGATCCCGAGCTGATTTCCGCCATCGAGAAGGCTATCGCTTCGAAGCCGTGAAGGCGCGCTGAGGCAGAGCAGACTGGCCACAAGGAAAAACCCCGCAGCCATCACTGGTTGCGGGGTTTTTGGTCTGGCGAACAGGTGATCTGCCTGTCCCGCCCACTGCATCAGAAGCGGTAGGTCATGCCGACGCCGAAACCGTTGGCGCTGTTGTCGTACTTGGCGTTGTAGCTTTGACCCAGAGCGTTCGAGTCGGCGACCTTGACCTTCTCTTCCTGCAGGTAGGAGTAGGCCACATCGATGGTGATGTCGTCGGTCGGGCTGTAACCGGCGCCCAGACTGAAGATCGTGCGATCGCCTGTCGGGATGCGCGGCGAGCGGTTCTCGTTGTTGGTCGGCGACTGGTCGAACGACAGACCGGTACGCAACACCCACTGCTTGTTCAACTGATACGACGTACCCACGGCGTAGGCCCAGGTGTCGTGCCAGTTCTGCTCTTCGGTGATGGTACCGACCAGGCTTGGCGCAGCAACGCCACCCGCGCGAGTGACGCCCGAATTCTTCACGGTGATGTCTTCCAGACGGCTCCAGCGTGTCCAGGTGGCCCCCGCGTAAAGTTTCCAGGCATCGTTCATCTTCTGCGTGACCGAGAAGTCCACGGTTTCAGGCGTGTCGATGTTCAGCTTGGCGTCGTATCGACCCGCGCCCAGTACTTGGGCAGGCACGCCTGCGCCCGGAGTCACTTCAGTGTGGCCTTCGAGGTTGTAGGTCACTTTGGAGTGGTAGGTCAGGCCGACGCTGGTGGTATCGGTGGCTTGCACCAGGATACCGGCGTTGAAACCGTAACCGACGTCATCACCCTTGACCTGCACGCGGCCGTCGCCGGTGCGGGCACCCAGCAGCGGGCTGACATTGAGTGCCGATTCCAGCGCACCGGAAATACGGTTGATGGTCGGGCCGAAGCCGATCGACACCTTGTCGTTGAATGCGTAGCTGACGGTCGGCTGGAAGGTTACGACCTTGACGATGCTCTTGCTGCCGAAGTTGCGGCCCTGGAAGTTGTCTTCATAGTCGGTGACCAGGCCGAATGGCGCGTAGACACCGAAGCCGAACGCCCAGTGCTCGTCGACCGGGTTCACGTAGAAGCCCATCGGCACGGCGATGAAAGGAACCATGTCGCCTTTGTTGGAACCGGTGCTGCGGCCGCTGGTGTCGGTGATGTCGGTCGAGGCATCGATTGCGGCGACCCCCACGGTCGCCTGCGCGCGCTTGAGGCGCGACATGCCGGCCGGGTTGCCGTACACGATGCTGGCGTCATCGACGGACGAGGTACGGCCCGCAAAACCGGTCCCCATGCCGCTGATGCTTTGTTCGTTCAGGGCAAAGCCGGAGGCGAAAATCTGAGTAGAGGCAAGAGTGATGGCGAGACTGAGGCTGGATTTGATCATTGTTTTTTTCATTGTTAGAACTCCTGTTGATCACCGCGCGGAAATTACCAATATTTCTGCCAGCGCGCTATAGCCTGGATCAGCCGATTTAGAGCGGTTCTTGTAGGACAATCCTGAAAGTTCGCGGCTTTTTCAGTCAATACCAATCGGTCACGAAATGGCCGTCGAGGGCTGAAACAAGGGGCTGACCCATGTTTGCCAGGCCGAGGTGAAATCCTGCAGTTGGCCGCCGGGCTGAAATATCTCGCGCCACAGTTGCGCCATGGCCAACGAATCATCTGCATCCGGAAGCGAAATATGGCTCGCCTCGACCATCAACCACGCGATGGCGGTCGAATAACGCAGGTTGACCGTCAGTTCCAGATCGGGGCCAGTGAGGAACGCGTGCTGGCTCGCCAGGCCCCGAACGAGGCTGGCAAGGTCCGGATCGCGGGCGAGGTACTCGTCCCAAAGCTGGCGGTGCTGGGTGTCCGCAATGCTGTAAAGCCCATGGCCGCGCGGGTTGTCCAGCTCGGCGCCTAGCGCGGACTGGCTGGCGGCGACCCCCAGCAGCAAGGATTCGGCGGCCCGATTGGCTCGGCCGAGATAGAGAAGCGTCGGGCGGATGACGTAGCGACACAGTTCACTGGCGGCGATTCCCATAACACCCTCGGGGAGTTGATGAGTCGGCGGGCCCTGGCGCTTGGCAGCAGTGATGGAGTGGGCCCACCGGCAGCGACCTGCGCCGCTTACTTGAAGTGTAGTGTGATATTTACGGTGTAAAGGCCTGTTTTACGGCGAGTTCCCGGTCGGCATGTACGGCGTGACTGGTATTCATTACTGCATCTGTCGCTTTTTCTGTAAGTAAAACAGATACAAAAAAGCCCCACCGTTATCGGGTGAGGCCTTGTCGATGCAGCGATATTTACCGACGGACGGTATCAGGCAACGGTATCAAGCAACCAGGGCCTGACGCGTACGGTCGATTACAGCCTGCAGCGGAGCATCGGTGGAGTATTGATCCGGGTACAAACGCTCGCTATGGCGGGCGATGCCGTGTTCGTTGACGATGGTGAAGCTGAAGCAGCCTTTGCGGGTTGCCATGATCAGGCAGTTCATCGGGGCAAAAGCGTTGGTCAGTGTACGAATAGCGTTTTGAGTCTGGATATGAGTAGTCATGTTATGGGTGTTTCCTGAATCGACACGCAATAAGAGGCGTGCAAAATAAAAACGTTCCAGTAAACGCGGACCGATGCTCGAATGCGAGTCAGTGGCAGGGCGCAGAACCTGTCTGGAACAAAAAGCAGCCAGTTGAGCGCATTTAAAATGTGGCGCGGGGCTGACTGGTAGGTACTTAGGAGGGCAGGCAACACAACGCGAGCTAAGGTTCGATGCTCGAGGTGCAGATCCTGATCAATTTGCAGGCTGGTTGATAAGAGCATGAATGATCTGCACACCCCTCCGTTTCGACGGCAGGTCGTGTGAGTTCATGTCTGGAAACCATCGAGGTGATCGATCCCTGTTTTCAATCCGTTCGCTCAGTTGACGGACCTGGATTGGGGGATTTGTTCGATCAGAATTGACTTTCAGCTTGGTACTAACGGCGGCGATGCTAATGGAGTTCCAGGAACAACGCAAGCGCTGACTTGCAATAAGTTAGCTAAGCGGCATAACGCGGGGCAGAAAATACTACAGCATATGGAGCGAGAAGGGTGGCCCCATGCCTTGTTTTCGCGAATTTTGAGCGAATGCCATGGCTATGGAAACCGGCTTAGGTGCAGACGAAATTCACTTGTGCACATTGCGAAAGGTATCTGTCATGTCACTGTCACGTCGTCCGCTAACCGCTTGATTTAATGCAACGAATTATTAAGTCAATGAAAACCATCGTTTTTTTACGCTGGTGAAAAAATCGTCAGTTTGAACGCAGGCCCCATTCTACGTGCGTTTGCGAGAGCTTAAGGGGTGTTGTCCACTGAGTTATCCACAGGTTCTGTGGATTGTCCCAAGCGCTGGCTCTACCACGCTGCTTCTGAAGCATTCGCTCGTATTTTTGTCTTGGCCTGACACTGATTTATCCGGATCGGACGTCGAGCTCGCTTCTGCGCATAATGCTGTCTGCCTGAATGTCGGAGTCTGGATTTTATGGTGTTTGAGTTAACCAGCCTGTTGCTGGGATTGGCGGTGGCGGCGGTGCCTTTGCTGGGGCTGGCGTGGCAGTTGCAGCGGCGTCTGGCGCAACGGGAGGCGGACGCCGCGTTGCTAGACGAGCGTTTGAGTAACGCTCAGATGGCGCAGGATGGGCTCAATGCTCAGTTGGATGCCAGCCGCGACGAGATCAGTGATCTCGCCCAGGCCAATGCGGTGAAGCAGGCGGACCTCGCAGCACTGCGCCGGGAAGTGGAGTTGCTGCGCCAGCAGCATGAAGGCGCGCGCGAGGCCCAGGAAGACTGGGGCCGCGAACGGACCGCCAGAGAGGCCGAGCTGCGCCGACTCGACGCCCAGTGCGCATCCCTTGGCGCCGAGCTGCGCGAACAACAGGACAGTCACCAGCAGCGCCTCACCGATCTGCAGGGCTCCCGCGACGAGCTGCGTGCGCAGTTCGCAGAACTGGCCGGCAAGATTTTCGATGAGCGCGAACAGCGCTTCGCCGAGACCAGTCAGCAGCAGCTGGGGCAGTTGCTCAATCCGCTCAAGGAACGCATCCAGTCGTTTGAAAAGCGCGTCGAAGACAGTTACCAGAACGAAGCCCGCGAACGTTTCTCTTTGAGCAAGGAGCTGGAGCGTTTGCAGCAGCTCAACCTGCGCCTGAGCGATGAGGCAAACAACCTGACCCGTGCACTGAAGGGCCAGAAGACCCAAGGCAACTGGGGCGAACTGATTCTGGAGCGGGTGCTCGAACATGCCGGTCTTGAAAAGGGCCGCGAGTACCAGACCCAGGTCAGCCTGAAGGGGCCCGACGGCGAGCGCTTCCAGCCTGACGTGTTGATCATGCTGCCTGGCGATAAGCAGGTCGTTGTCGACGCCAAGGTCAGTCTGACGGCCTATCAGCAGTACGTGTCGGCCGACGATGAGGTGATTTCCCAGGCGGCGCTGAAGCAGCACGTGCTGTCCCTGCGCAATCACGTCAAAGGCTTGTCCGGCAAAGACTACAAACGCCTTGAAGGGCTGCACAGCCTCGATTTCGTTTTGCTGTTCGTGCCGATCGAAGCGGCGTTCTCTGCGGCGTTGCAGGCCGAGCCCAACATGTTCCAGGAGGCCTTTGATCGCAACATCGTGATCGTCAGCCCGACCACGCTGCTGGCGACGCTGCGGGTCATCGACAGTCTGTGGAAGCAGGAGCGGCAGAGCCAGAATGCCCGGGAGATCGCCGAGCGGGCAGGGTGGCTCTACGACAAATTCGTACTGTTCATCCAGGACCTGGACGAAGTCGGCAACCGTCTTCAGCAGCTGGACAAAGCTTACGGCGCCGCGCGTAACAAGCTCGTCGAGGGGCGCGGCAATCTGGTCAGCCGCAGCGAACAGCTCAAGCTGCTCGGCGCGCGGGCCAGCAAGAGTCTGCCGGCGGATCTGCTGGAGCGGGCGATGACTGACCCGGATGGACTGGCGCAGTTGCCCGAGTGAATCGGGACTGTTTGTTACGAGGATGCGATAGCACGCGGGCTGATAAGTTGGAACAAAGCTCGCGGTGATCGTATACACATTTTCCCTCTCCCTTTTGCCCGTCTCCTGCCCCATGAAAACGCACCGACATTGGTCACGGTGCACTGCGGGCAGGCGCGGCGTCTGCAATCCCCCGTTTTGAAATCTAAAATTTCGGTGTCTTCGGTTGCTGGAAACCCGCTGTTTTGGCGCCTTGCCAGCGGTTTTGGTCCGCAATGGCACGCATTCTGCCTCTCGCTTCGTATACAACCCACACTCGCTCCCGTACGCAGTGTGCGCACGTGTGATGTCGGGAGCCGGTTCGTCCTTTAAGGGAGAAATGCGATGACCGAGCCATTGCCCAAGGGCTACAGCCCCCGCCTGTACAACGAGGACCTGGGTCCCGTGCCGCAGAAGTGGACCTGGTACAACATTTTTGCGTTCTGGATGAGTGATGTGCACAGCGTGGGCGGCTACGTCTTCGCCGCCAGCCTGTTCGCCCTCGGGCTGGCGAGCTGGCAGGTGCTGATCGCGCTGCTGGTGGGCATCTGCATCATTCAGGTGATCGCCAACCTGTTGGCCAGGCCCAGTCAGCAGGCAGCCGTGCCGTATCCGGTGATCTGTCGTCTGGCCTTTGGCGTGTTCGGTGCGAATATTCCTGCGGTGATTCGTGGCCTGATCGCCGTGGCGTGGTACGGAGTGCAGACGTACCTGGCTTCAAGCGCGCTGATCATCGTAGTGCTGCGCTTTTTCCCACACATGTCGGTCTACGCAGAACCGCACTTTGCCGGCTTGTCCTACCTCGGGTGGATGGGCTTCCTGGTGCTTTGGGTGGTACAGGCTGCGGTGTTCTGGACCGGCATGGATTCGATCCGCCGGTTCATCGATTGGGCTGGGCCCGTGGTCTATGCCGTGATGTTCATTCTGGCGGGCTGGATTGTCTGGAAAGCGGGCTGGGCCAACATCAGCTTCACCCTCTCCGAGAAATCCCTGACCGGCTGGGAAGCGTTCTCCCAAGTGATCATGGCCACGGCCCTGGTGGTGTCCTACTTCTCGGGTCCTACGCTCAATTTTGGCGATTTCAGTCGCTACTGCCGGAGCATGTCTGAAGTGCGTCGCGGCAATTTCTGGGGCCTGCCGATCAACTTTCTGGCATTTTCGCTGGTAACCGTCGTCATCGTTTCGGGAACGCTGCCGGTGTTCGGCGAGATGCTCCATGACCCGATCGCCACCGTGGCCCGCATCGACAACGACGTTGCAGTACTGCTCGGAGCGTTTGCCTTCGTGACCGCCACAATCGGCATCAACATCGTCGCCAACTTCGTGTCACCGGCCTTCGACTTCGCCAACGTCGCCCCCAGCAAGATCAGCTGGCGTGCAGGCGGGATGATCGCGGCAGTGGCGTCGGTCTTCATTACGCCCTGGAACCTGTTCAACAACCCCGCCGTCATCCATTACACGCTGGACGTGCTGGCGGCGTTCATCGGGCCGTTGTTCGGCATCCTGCTGGTGGACTATTACGTGATCAAGAAGCAGCAGATCGACGTCGATGCGCTGTTCAACGATGGGCCGACCGGGCGCTATTGGTACACCGGCGGGGTGAACTACACGGCGGTCAAGGCATTGATCCTGGCAACGGTGGCGGGCATTGCGATCACCTTCGTCCCGGCGTTGCAGCCGATGGCCAACTTCGCATGGTTTACAGGATGTTTCCTTGGCGGCGGGCTGTTCTATCTGTTCGCCAGACGCCGCCAGGCCCATGAATGTGCGGCTTTCACGGCTGTGGGCGCCGGTTGACCGCCTTGCCGTTTGTCGCGTGAAGTCTTCGAATGGGCGATTAGCAGTGTCATAACGTCATGTAGGGCAAAAAATTCCTGCCGCGACACTCGGTAGCAGGCGTAAAGTGCGCCTTAGCACTATGATCTGCTCTAGGCAGTTCGGACATTGGCTGCCGAGTATTTCCCTGAAGGGGGCGTTATATGAACAGCAAATTGCAAGAATGGCTTCACGATGTAGGCGTCGCGCTCGGGTTGATCGAAAAGCCAAAGCTGCAACCCATTCCCGTGCGCAGCAATGATGATGAGCGTCGTCGTCCACGGCGCTAAGCGCTCTTCGCCAGACGCGCTGAAAAGCGGCGCTATCGCCCGATAGCCCGCTCTGTTTCCTCCGACCGTTCGGTCAAACACCCAGCTCGCCTCACTATCTTTTCTAAATCAATCCCATCTGCGGCTCAGTGATGAGTTCTGCGTTTCATCTCGACGAGAATCAGGTCGACCAGGCCCTGCAAAGTCAGTTGGTCATTGGCTGAATGTGCTGACATCCCTGCAATATCGGCTTTGATTTGGTTGGGCAGGACGATGCCGAAGTCGCTTTGCAGAATCGAGAAGAACTCTCTGAAGTCTTCTTCATCCAGTTCAAGCGCACTTAGCATCACGTCGTCTTCTTCCTGAATGAGGGTCTTGTCGACCAGGATCTTTCCGATCGTGTCGATCACATGCTGTCTGACTTCTCTCCGCTTCATGGCAGGCCTCTGCTTTGATTTAAGTGGTAATCACCCCAGCATCAAAATACAGAGGGTTGTGGCAGGAATCCCCAAAAGCAACCACCCTGAAAAACCCGCGCTGCGTTGCACAACGCCGACGGTCTCGCATTAAGGCTAGCCCAAGTTCGCGGAAGGGGAATGACAGGTGTGGGGAGATTTTTTGTATCGGCGCGCAATGGAGGAGCGGCGCGCCCGATGCAGGGCACTCATTGAGGGACCGGCTTTAGCCGGGAAAGCCTCAGTCGTCACGCCGCGAAAATTGAGGGCACTCGGACGGGCCTTTCCCGGATGAAGCCGGTCCCACTAAACAGCGAAGCATCCACGCCCGCTGTCAGCGGTGCGCCACACCCGGCAGCACGCAGAGCATTTCATACAGCAGGTTCGCGCCCAGTAGCGAGGTGTTGCCGGTGGTGTCATAGGGCGGCGAGACTTCAACAAGGTCACAGCCAATCAGGTCCAGCCCCTGGCACCCACGAATGATCTCGATTGCCTGAATTGTGGTCAGCCCGCCGATTTCCGGTGTGCCAGTGCCCGGTGCCCAGGCCGGGTCGATGCCGTCGATGTCGAAACTGAGGTACACCGGACCGCCGCCCACCTTCTCGCGCACCTCGGCCATCAGCGGCGCCAGCGACTTGTGCCAGCATTCCTCGGCCTGGACCACCCTGAACCCCTGCTTGCGGCTCCAGTTGAAGTCTTCAGCGGTATAACCCTGAGCGCGCAGACCGATCTGAACCACGCGATCGCAGTCCAGCAGACCTTCCTCCACCGCCCGGCGGAACGTGGTGCCGTGGGCGATCTTCTCGCCAAACATGTGATCGTTGACGTCCGCATGGGCGTCGATGTGCACCAGCCCGACCTTGCCGTACTTCTTCTTCATGGCGCGCAGGATCGGCAACGTGATGGTGTGATCGCCGCCGAGGGTCAGCGGGATGATGTCGTGCTCGAGAAAACCGTCGTAGGCCTCTTCGATGATGCGCACCGCATCCAGCAGGTTGAAGGTGTTGATCGCCACGTCGCCGATGTCCGCCACTGACAGCGAATCAAAAGGGGCGGCGCCGGTGGCCATGTTGTAGGGGCGAATCATCACCGATTCAGCGCGGATTTCCCGTGGGCCGAAACGGGTGCCGGCGCGCAGGGATGTGCCAATGTCCAGCGGCACGCCAACGAAAGCCGCGTCCAGACCGGCCGCGGTTTGCAGGTGCGGCAAGCGCATCATGGTGGCGATGCCGGCGAAGCGCGGCATTTCGTTGCCGCCCAGTGGTTGATGGAAAATCTTGTCCACGGGAATGCCTCATCGGTGGTAATCAAAAGGGCGGAAGCGGGCTTCCAGCATGGCCCCGATTCTGTTTACCGCGCCCGCTGCGAACAATCGGCCAGGCGAAATACTTAGTTCAGATATTCCTGAAGTATCGGGTAAGCTGCGCGCAAAACCCACCCTGGAACGACCATGGCCAGCGCGCTTCCCGACCTCAAATTGCTGCGCATCTTTGCCTGCGTGGTGCGCCATCAGGGCTTTGCCAGTGCTCAGCAAGAACTCAATCTGTCGACGTCGGCGATCAGCACCTACATGAGCCAGCTCGAAGCGGCGTTGGGTATCGTGCTCTGTCATCGCGGGCGCGGCGGGTTCAGCCTGACCAGCAAGGGCGAGCTGTTTCATCAGGAAACCCTGCGCCTGCTCGGCGAGCTGGAAGGTTTCGAACTCTACGCTGCGGCGCTCAAAGGCGAGCTGCGCGGCACGCTGAACCTGGGGGTGCTGGACTCGACGGTCAGTGACCGCGCTTTGCCCTTTGCGGAAGTCATCGGCGCCTACAGTGCGGAGCATCCAGCCGTGCATTTGCACCTTGCTGTGATGAGCCCCTATGAACTGCAGCTGGGCGTGCTGGACAACCGACTGGACCTGGCGATCGGCTCGTTTTCCACGCGCATGAACGGCCTGCTCTATCAGCCGCTGTACCGCGAGCAGCATTGGCTGTACTGCAGCAATCGCCACGCGCTGTATGCCGAACGGCGCATCCCGGAACCGGTCATCACCCAACAACGCATGGTCGGACGCGGCTACTGGAGCCAGGCCGAGCTCGCCCGACACGGCTTCAAGCACAGCGCAGCGACCGTCGAGAGTATGGAAGCGCAGCTGATTCTGGTTCTGTCCGGCGCCTACATCGGTTACCTGCCCGAGCACTACGCCCAGTCGTGGGTGGATTCGGGGCACCTGCGCGTGTTGCTCCCGGCGACCTTTGGCTATCAGGCACCGTTTTCGATGATCCTGCGTCGCGGACGCAGCCGTGAGCCTTTGATCCAGACCTTTCGCGATCTGCTGAAAGCACAGCTCAATCCACTGTAGGAAACCGACAATGTCCCGTGCCCGCTGCGAACGCTGCCTGCGTCCGACCGATCACTGCCTGTGTGCGCTGATTCCTGCGTTGGGCAGCCGCACGCGCGTGTTGATCCTGCAGCACCCCAGCGAAGTCAATCACGCGCTCAACACGGCGCGCCTGGCAGCACTAGGCCTGACGAATGCGCAATTGCAGGTGGGGGAGGTGTTTGAGGATCTGCCGCAATGGCTGAGCCAGCCCGGTTACCAAGCGTGTTTGCTGTTTCCGGGGGAGGAGGCTGTTTCGCTGAAGGCTAACCGTGTCGACGATGCACCCGTGCTGCTCGTCGTACCCGATGGCACCTGGCGCAAGGCGCGCAAGCTGCTGCACCTTAATCCGCTGCTGGCGGCGCTGCCCAGAGTGGTGCTGACCAACGCGCCAGCGTCGCGCTACCGATTGCGCAAGGCACCGGGCCCCGAGGCGTTGTCGACACTGGAGGCCATCGTCCATGCGCTGCACACGCTGGAGCCGGAGACGTCATTCGATGGCTTGTTGCGTCCCTTCGATGCACTGATCGACGGACAGATCGCAGCGATGGGCGAGGAGACCTTTCGCCGCAATCATTCCTGAAAGCGGGCTGAATCAGCCGTTGAGCGAGGAGGGCATGCCTGGCTGATACGCGCTGGCGGCCTGCATGCGCCGGACATAGACCTCGGTTTCCCGAGCAGCGTCTTCCTTGCTCATGAATGGACCCTCGAGGGTGTTTTCCCGGGTGCTGAAGAAATACAGGCCATTGACGCGGGATACGCGGTCGCTGCGAAAACGTACGGTGGGAGCTGGATCTTGTTCACGCTTGCTTAACATGGCCTTCTCCGGGCATTAGTTCGGTACGCGAGTGATCTGGGTGGGCGACAAGTGTCGCCACAGGTAAGTCAGAGCATTTGAATAGTAGCGTTCTTAACGGTTCCATCAACGTGCGAGCCCGCGCAACCTGCCTGGCGATGCGGGCCTCGGGTTTCAGCGTTTGCCCAGCGCCTCGGCGTCGCGAATCCACTGTTGACGCTGCTCTTCGGTAGAGGTGCGTACCGGCGAGAACTCCGTCAGCCGTGTGGTCTTGATCCCACAGAACTCAAGGATCGTCCTGACCATCTGCCGGTGGGCAGGGGCCTTGAAGACCCAGCGAAAATAGCGCGACGGCGTGTCCATTGTCACCAGCAATTCTGCTGTTCGGCCCTTCAGCAGCTCATTGGAGGGGTGATGCCTGCCATGGGCCTTGAAGGCAAAACCGGGCATGAACACCCGGTCGAAGAATCCACCGAGCAGGCTCGGCAAACCGCCCCACCAGACCGGATAAACGAACACCAGATGCTGGGCCCAGTGCACCTCGCGCTGGGCTTCAAGCAGATCGTGTTCCAGTGTCTGGGCGGATTCGTAGCCACCGCGCAGCACCGGGTCGAAATCCATCTCGTCAAGTTTGAGCACCCGCACCACATGACCTTTGCTCCGCGCGCCCTGGGCATAAGCCTCGCCCAGCGCGTGGCCGAGGCTGATGCTTTTCGGCGTGCCGATGATCATCAGAATGCGTTTGCCGTAGCCTTCCAGTGGCGTGGCGCCGCTGATGGGTTCAGCCATTGCTGCCGGCCTCGAGCATTTTTTCCGGGCGCACCCAGGCGTCGAACTCGGCGTCGGTGAGGAAACCCAGTTGCAGCGCCGCTTCACGCAGGGTCAGGCCTTCGCTGTAGGCTTTCTTGGCGATTTGCGCCGATTTGTCGTAGCCGATGTGAGGGTTCAGCGCGGTCACCAGCATCAGGCCGCGTTCCAGATGCTCGGCCATCTTGGCGGCATCTGGTTCCATGCCTGCGATGCAGTGCTCGTTGAAGTTGCGGCAGCCATCCCCCAGCAAGCGGATCGATTGCAGCAGGTTGTGGATGATCACCGGCTTGAACACGTTCAGCTGCAAGTGGCCCTGACTGGCGGCGAAGGTGATCGTGGTGTCGTTGCCCATGACCTGGCATGCCAGCATCGACAGCGCCTCGCACTGGGTCGGGTTGACCTTGCCCGGCATGATCGAGCTGCCTGGCTCGTTGGCTGGCAGCTTTACTTCAGCCAGGCCCGCGCGGGGGCCGGAACCCAGCAGGCGCAGGTCGTTGGCGATCTTCATCAGGGTCACGGCGAGGGTTTTCAGCGCGCCGGACAGCGCGGTCAGCGGCTCATGCCCGGCCAGCGCGGCAAACTTGTTCGGCGCGGTGACGAAGGGCAGGCCGGACAGCGCAGCCAGTTCGGCGGCCACCGCTTCGGCGAATCCATGGGGCGAGTTCAGGCCAGTGCCGACGGCGGTGCCGCCCTGGGCCAGCTCGCACACGGCCGGCAACGCGGCGCGAATGCTTTTTTCGGCGTAGTCCAACTGAGCGACGTAAGCCGAGAGCTCCTGGCCGAAGGTGATCGGTGTGGCGTCCATCATGTGCGTGCGGCCGGTTTTCACCAGCTTCATGTGCCGCGAAGACTGCTCGGCGAGGCCGGTGGACAGTTCGGCGATGGCCGGCAGCAGTTGCTCTTTCACCGCTTGCACGGCCGCGATGTGCATGGCGGTGGGGAAGCAGTCGTTGGAGCTTTGCGAGCGGTTGACGTGATCGTTGGGGTGAACCGGCGATTTGCCGCCGCGAACGCCACCCGCCAGTTCGTTGGCACGGCCGGCAATGACTTCGTTGACGTTCATGTTGCTTTGCGTGCCGCTGCCGGTCTGCCAGACCACCAGAGGAAACTGGTCGTCGAGCTGGCCCTGCAGCACTTCGTCGGCGGACTGCTCGATCAGGTTGGCGATGTCGGTGGGCAGGTCGCCGTTGCGGTTGTTGACCCGGGCGGCGGCTTTTTTGATCAGCGCCAGCGCGTGCAATACCGGCAACGGCATGCGTTCCTGGCCGATGGCGAAATTGATCAGAGAGCGCTGCGTCTGCGCCCCCCAGTAAGCGTCTTCGGGGACTTCGATCGGACCTATGCTGTCGGTTTCGGTACGGCTCACTGGACTCTCTCCTTAAGATCGATTTGCGCAGTTTAGTAACCGGGGAGCCGGTGGGGTTCCCCGTGGCTGCTGTGCGGTCGGAACAGGTGCGGACAGTGTGCGACAAAAGCCCCGGACTGGTCGCCCTAAACCTTCATGCGCGCGAGTGCGTCAGGTCCGCGGGATAACCGCTCGTAGGGTCAGGGGTTGAGGGAAATGCGCAAAGGGGCGCAGAATGGCCGGCCTTGGGGTTCTGCCTCGCCTGCTAGATAAGGAAACTCGATGACCCGTCTTCGTGCCATTTGTGCTGCGGTTGCTCTGGTATGTGCCAGCGGCCAGGTTCTTGCCGATACCGCCAGCCATGAAGCCAGTGCTGTAGCGTTCCTCAAACTGGCTCACGCCGATCAACTGGGTGCGCCGGTTTACATGCAAGTCCAGCAGATGTTCGCTCAGCGCTTCGCTGAAACCAAAGCACCTGCGTCCAAGCAAGCCACCCTCGAAACCTATCAGGGCAAGGCCAATGCCGCGCTGGATCAGGTGATCAGCTGGCCAAAGCTGCAGCCTGACATGGTCAAGCTGTACACCTCCAACTTCACCGAAAGCGAGCTGAAAGATCTGGTTGCCTTCTACCAGTCTCCACTGGGCCAGAAAGTCCAGGCCAAGATGCCGCAGATCAGCCAGCAGTCGTTCCAGCTGACCCAGAGCAAACTGGAAAGCGCGGTGCCTGTGGTCAACAAGCTGCTCGCCGACATGACCAAGGAACTGACCCCGGCTGGCGCCAAGCCTGCTGCACCGGCTGCTCCTGCCAAGAAGCCATAAGCGAAGCCTGACATGAGCATGCAACAGCGAATCGAATCCGCGTTGACGGTCTTTCAGCCCGAGTACCTCCAGGTGCTCAATGAAAGCCACATGCACAGTCGCGGCACGGACACTCACTACAAAGCGGTGGTGGTCAGCGAGCAGTTCGCCGGCCTCAACGCGGTCAAGCGTCATCAGAAGGTCTATGGCCTGCTCGGTGGCCTGATGGGTGAGTTCCACGCGCTGGCGCTGCACACCTACACCCCGGAAGAATGGGCGAAGCTCGGCGCCGCGCCGTCTTCCCCGACCTGTGCGGGTGGGCACGACTGACGCGCGCCGCCCGAAGAAGGTGTTCAGCCTTCTTCGGGCGGCAAGCGACTGTTACGCCGGCAGGGGACCATAGGCACGGTAGGCTTCAATCAGCGTGTCGAAAACCGAAATGTCTGACGTGCTTCTCGCGATCAGTTGCGCACCCGCGACGGCCGAGAAAATGGCGCGCGCGCGGATGTCGCTGTTGGCTTCCTCGCAGTATTTCGCCGAGACGAGCAGTCGGCTCAGCCATTCAACGTTCACCTGAGCGAAAGCCTGCATCTCCTTGACCATTGCGGGGGGAAGATTATCGGCTTCAGCCCCTACAAAACTTCCCAGGCACAGCCGGTTGTCGGCCTCCAGCGAACGACGAAAAATTTCGGGGAATCGGCGCAATGCCTCCACCGGATCCGGCGTCTGCTCGCTGAGCGTTTCCAATGCGGCCGCACCGTCCTGCCAGTATCGTTTGGCGACAGCAATGCCCAGATCGGCCTTGCTCGGAAAGTGGTAGTAGATACTGGCTGCCTTGATGCCAACCTCATGGGCCAGGTCGCGAAAATTCAGGCCGTTGTAACCCTGTGACTGGGCAATGTTTCGGGCAGCCAGGAGTATGGCCTCGCGGGCGTTGATGCTCATTGTCTTGCCTTTCATGGGTCGGACGAGTTGCAGTGGAGCCGGCCATCTTAAAGCAAAAGCTCCAGCCCTCGTCCTCTCAGATCATGACGTGCCCATCCAGCCGGATCACGCGGAAGGCGAATCCAGCTCCGGTATGCCACTGCTGCGATCGGCGTAAGCGGCCTGGAAAGCCGGACGTTTCTGCCAGCGCTGCCAGTAGCTGTCCAGGTGCTCGAAGCGCTCGTCCAGCGGAGTGGCGTTTACCGGGAACTTGGAAAAGGCAATGGCGGTGGCCAGCGTGATATCGGCAAACGTCGGTTCGGCCCCGCCCAGCAGCCATTCGCGACCGTCGGCCAGATGACGATTCACCAAGGCAGCATGCATCAGTGCCTCTTTGCGGCAGTGCTCACCCCATGCCTCATTCTTCGTCAGCTCCAGCTTGAAGCCCAGCCCGGTGTGCAAGACGTGAAAAGCCGTGACGATCCGATAAAGGATATGCACCCAGATGCGGTTATCCCACATGTTGTCCAGGCCCTGCTCCAGCGCGGTTTCGCCCATGATCTTGCGGCCGGGATAAGACTGGTCGAGAAAACGGGCAATGGCCGGTGTTTCGGAAATAAAGCTGCCATCCGCCAACTGCAGCGTAGGGGTTTCTCCCCACGGGTTCATATTCAGGTGACGCCAGCCACGCTGCTCGCCTCCGGGCGCCATGTCATAGATGGTTTCATCGAACTGATCGGCGATGCCCTTTTCGTGCATGAACAAGCGCAGTCGCTGGGGATTGGGGTACGCCGAAGGAGAGGTGAATAGCTGCAGTCTGGTCGTCATGGCGCTGTCCTGTGGGGGAAGATTAATCACCTAACGGTTGTTAGGTAGGCCAACCTTAGGCTTGAATACCGCCTCGGTCAATAGGCTACCTAACATTCGTTAGGTACGAATGCCCCCCCTGATTTGACGGGCGTTCATGTCAGGTCGGCCGCCAGCTTCGAGGCCTGCGCCAGCGCCGCGTTGAAATTCTTCTCCGCCGTCGTCGCATCCGCGAGGGTGGCTTCCGAGATCACTGCATCGATGGCCGGAATACCCACCATCCGGGCCCAGGTTTTCAGGTAAGCGACCTGATGATCGTAGTCCTCCGTGGGGAAGTCCTCCCCAAGCGCTACCCCACGGGTAGCAAACACCACCACTTTCTTGCCTTTGAGCAGACCGCGCATGCCCTGAGCGTCGAAATCGAACAGCACGCCCCGCTGCGACACGGCGTCGATCAGATGCTTGAGGCGGTAAGGAACACCGAAATTCCACATCGGCACGCTGAAAACGATGACGTCGGCGCGATGGAAGCGCTCGCCCAATGTGTGGATCTGCTCCCACACCGCCTGTTGCTCGGCGTTCATCTGCACGCCTTGCAGATCGGCGTACTTGGCCTCCAGCGCGGCACCGTCGAAGGGCAGCAGATCGGTCGTCCAGACGTCCATGACATCCACCGTGGCGTCGGCGTGCAACGAGGTCAGGGTCTCGAGATAGCGCGCAGCGAGTTTGAGAGAGGCAGAGCGATCGCCGCGGGGAGAGCTGGCAAGGTGAAGAATATGCATGGGATTCGTTCCTGTGAGGGTGGGCAAGCGATGTCATTTAGTCCGTGACGCTCAGGCCGATGTTCCCGGCAGGTGGACGGGGTGATGAGGCGATTGATCAACCCTCCTGCCTGCCCACGTTCGATTCTTGATAGAATCCGCGCCGCGTTGCCCGGTCGGCACGCGTTCATCTGAATCATTCACCCGGTAGGCCCTTTGCGAGGGTCACCACCTGGAGACGCCACATGACCCAACCCGCACCCATCGTCGTCGCGGCGCTGTACAAATTCGTCACCCTTTCCGATTACGTCGCACTGCGCGAGCCACTGCTGCAGGCGATGGTCGACAACGGCATCAAAGGCACCTTGCTGATCGCCGAAGAAGGCATCAACGGCACGGTGTCCGGCAGCCGCGAGGGCATCGACGGCTTGATGGCCTGGCTGAAGAAAGACCCGCGCATGGTCGACATCGACCACAAGGAATCGTACTGCGACGAGCAGCCGTTCTACCGCACCAAGGTCAAACTCAAGAAAGAGATCGTGACCCTCGGCGTCCCGGGCGTTGACCCGAACAAGGCCGTCGGCACTTACGTCGACCCCAAGGACTGGAACGCGCTGATCGCCGACCCAGAAGTGCTGCTGATCGACACACGAAACGATTACGAGGTGTCCATCGGCACTTTCGAAGGCGCGATTGACCCCAAGACCACTTCATTCCGTGAATTTCCCGATTACATCAAGGCGAATTTCGATCCGGCCAGGCACAAGAAGGTCGCGATGTTCTGCACCGGCGGCATTCGCTGTGAGAAGGCCTCCAGCTACATGCTCGGTGAAGGGTTCGAAGAGGTCTATCACCTCAAGGGCGGCATTCTCAAATACCTGGAAGAAGTGCCCCAGGAAGAAACCCGCTGGCAGGGCGACTGCTTCGTGTTCGACAATCGCGTCACCGTCCGCCACGACCTGACCGAAGGCGACTACGATCAATGCCATGCCTGCCGCACGCCGATCAGCGCAGAAGACCGTGCCAGCGAACATTATTCGCCGGGCGTCAGCTGCCCGCACTGCTGGGATTCGCTGAGCGAGAAAACCCGTCGCAGCGCCATCGACCGGCAAAAGCAGATCGAACTGGCGAAGGCGCGCAATCAGCCGCACCCGATCGGTCGCAATTACCGTGCGCTTGACGGCCAAGCGACTGAAACCCACAACAACGAGGCCTGAGCCATGTCCACCCGCCTGCTGTATGTGATGGACCCGATGTGTTCGTGGTGCTGGGGTTTTTCTCCGGTGGCCGAAGCATTGGTCGAGCAGGCGGCAGCGGCGGGGGTGCCGCTGCATCTGGTGGTGGGCGGATTGCGCACGGGCAGTGGCGCGGCCCTGGAGCCGACGACCAAACGCTACATTCTTGAACACTGGCAAGCGGTGCACGACGCCACGGGGCAGGCATTCCGTTTCGACGGCGCCTTGCCCGACGGTTTCGTCTACGACACCGCGCCGGCCTGCCGTGCCATCGTTGCGGCGCGCAGCCTAGCGCCGGATGTCGCCTGGCGGCTGGTCAAAGAAATCCAGCAGGCCTTCTACCTGCACGGCCGCGACGTCACCCACGGCTCGGTGCTGGCCGAGCTGGCGGAAAAAGCCGGCCTGCCGCGCATCGAGTTCGCCGAAGCCTTCGACAGCGTCGAACAGCACACCGCGACCGCGTCGGATTTCTCCTGGGTTCAGGACTTGGGCATTGCCGGCTTCCCGACGCTGCTCGCTGAGCGCAATGGCCAGCTGGCGCTGCTGACCAACGGCTATCAACCCCTCGATGTCCTCGGGCCTTTGCTGGGTCGTTGGCTGGAGCGCAACGCCAGTGCCTGACGCCCCCGACCTGGAACATCGCAGTAGCGCCGCATCGGCACATGAGCGTCCGGCCGGTGATCGCCTGAACTGGGAGCAGATCCGCCGCCTCGTCCTGCAGCACAAAAAGGCGCTGTGGGTGGCCAATGGTGTCGCTGTCCTGGCGGTCCTCTGCTCAGTGCCGATCCCGCTGCTGCTGCCCTTGTTGGTCGATGAAGTGCTGCTGGGCAAAGGCAATTCGGCGCTGATCTTCATGAATCAGTTCCTGCCCGACAGCCTGCACAAGCCTGTTGGCTACATCGGGCTGATGCTGGTGGCGACACTCTGCCTGCGACTGGGCGCGCTGGTCTTCAACGTGATTCAGGCGCGGTTGTTTGCCGGGCTGGCCAAGGACATCGTCTACCGCATCCGCACGCGCCTGATCGAACGGCTCAAGCGCATCTCGCTGAGCGAATACGAAAGCCTGGGCAGCGGCACCGTCACCGCGCATCTGGTGACGGATCTGGACACCGTGGACAAATTCGTCGGCGAGACGCTGAGCAAGTTTCTCGTGGCGATGCTCACCCTCACAGGCACCGCTGCGATCCTGATGTGGATGCATTGGCAACTAGCGTTGCTGATCCTCCTGTTCAATCCGCTGGTGGTGTTCGCCACGGTGAAGCTCGGCAAGCGCGTCAAACACCTCAAAAAACTGGAAAACGACAGCACCTCGCGGTTCACCCAGGCGCTCACCGAGACCCTCGACGCCATTCAGGAAATCCGTGCCAGCAACCGTCAGGGCTATTTCCTCGGTTTGCTCGGCCTGCGCGCCCGGGAAGTGCGCGATTACGCGGTGTCATCCCAGTGGAAAAGCGACGCGTCGGGCCGCGCCAGCGGCTTGCTGTTTCAATTCGGCATCGACATCTTCCGCGCTGCCGCCATGCTCACGGTGCTGTTCTCCGACCTGTCCATCGGCCACATGCTCGCAGTGTTCAGCTACCTGTGGTTCATGATCGGGCCGGTCGAACAACTGCTGAATCTGCAGTACGCCTATTACGCGGCCGGCGGCGCCCTGACCCGCATCAATGAACTGCTGGCCCGCGCGGACGAGCCTCAGTACCCGGGAAAGACCAATCCGTTCGTGGGGCGGCAGACGGTGAGCATCGACGTGCGCGGTTTGAGCTTTGGCTACAACGACGAGCTGGTCCTCGATCAGCTGGACCTGTCGATCAATCCCGGCGAAAAAGTCGCGATCGTGGGGGCCAGCGGCGGCGGCAAAAGCACGCTCGTCCAGTTGCTGCTTGGCCTGTACACCGCCCGATCCGGGGTCATCCGTTTCGGAGGTTCAAGCTTGCAGGAGATCGGCCTGGACACCGTCCGCGAGAACGTCGCGGTGGTGTTGCAGCACCCGGCGCTGTTCAACGACACCGTCCGCGCCAACCTTCTTATGGGCCGCGAGCAGGATGACATTGCCTGCTGGCAGGCGCTTGAAATCGCTCAGATGGATGCGACGATCCGCGCGCTGCCCCTGGGGCTGGACAGCGTGGTCGGGCGTTCGGGGGTTCGACTCTCCGGCGGGCAACGCCAGAGGCTGGCCATCGCGCGCATGGTGCTGGCTGACCCCAAGGTGGTGATTCTCGACGAGGCCACTTCTGCGCTGGATGCCGCCACCGAGTACAACCTGCACCAGGCCCTGAACCGTTTCCTCAGCGGCCGCACGACGCTGATCATCGCCCACCGGCTGTCAGCGGTGAAACAGGCCGATCGCGTGTTGGTGTTCGATGGCGGGCGCATCGCCGAAGACGGGGATCATCAGCAATTGATTGCAGACGGCGGGCTCTACGCTAGGCTCTATGGACACCTGCAACAGGTGTGATACGACCGGGCGAGCTACGGGGCAGTACGCAATAGCGTATTGCCACTGGAGCACGTCAATTCTTGGGCTATGCTTGCTCAGGCACTTACCGAAAATGTGAAAAGCGTCATATTTACGTCTTCGCACCCAATTGGCTGGTTACGTCTTGTAAAAGATGTGAGAGATTGTCTGCTGCGTCGTGGAATTAGCGAAGTCCCTCAGGCTCCAGGAAGGTTGCCTGGCGTGGGGGGACTGAGAATCTGGCAGTGCTGATCAAAGGGACACCATGAAGCAAAAGCGGATCCTCGGGAAGCCTCGTCTTCTGGGCATCGTCTGGCCGTTTATCGCTGTTGTGCTGTTACAAGCACTGCTCGGCTGCGTCAGCTTGTCCATGATGTCCGCGGTCCGCAGCTACATCGGCGGTGAGAGCCTGTGGTCGAAGGGCCAGAAAGACGCCATTTATTATCTGAATCTCTACGCCAACAGCCGCGACGACATCAACTACCTGAAATACCAGCAGGCGATCGCCATTCCTCAGGGCGGGCATGACTTGCGCCTGGCGATGGATCAGCCGGTGCCCGACATCGTGCGCGCCAAGGCCGGGATTCTGCAGGGGGGTAACCATCCCGACGATGCGCAGAGCATCATCTGGCTCTATCTGAACTTCCAGCACTTCAGCTACCTGGAAAAGGCCATCGACCTGTGGAAGGTCGGTGACAACTATCTCGTGCAGCTCGATGAAGTCGCCCGTGAAATGCACGCCCGGATTCAGGAAGGCAACGTCACCAACAGTGAAGTCCTGGGCTGGCGCCAGCGCATCAGCGCCATCAACGAAGGTGTCACGCCGGCGGCCATGGCTTTCAGCGACGCACTGGGGGAGGGCTCGCGGGTCATCCTGCGGATTCTGCTGGTGGTCAACCTCGCCACGGCGCTGTGCCTGATCATCCTTGCGCTGCTGCGCACCCATAAACTGCTGGAGCAGCGCCACGCCTTTGCGATCGCGCTGCAGGCGGAAAAAGAGCGCGCGCAGATCACCCTGGAGTCCATCGGTGACGGCGTCATCACCACCGATGTCGACGGCTCCATCGTCTACATGAACCCCGCCGCAGAGCTCATGACCCACTGGAAGAACGAGCAGGCGGCCGGTCTGCCGCTGGCCGCGCTGTTCAGCCTGCTCGACGAGAACGATCAGAAAGACACCTCGACCCTGATCGAGCGCATGCTCAGTGGCAATCTGGGCGGCGGCAGTGAAAGCTCACGACTGATTCAGCGCCTGGACGGCAGTACCGTTTCGGTCGCGTTGGTCGGCTCGCCGATCCGCACCGAAGGCAAGGTCAGTGGCGCGGTGCTGGTGTTGCACGACATGACCCAGGAGCGTCAGTACATCGCCAACCTGTCCTGGCAGGCGACCCACGATGCGCTGACCGGACTGACCAATCGCCGCGAGTTCGAATACCGCCTCGAGCTGGCCCTCAACGGCCTGGCCGAGCAGCCGGCGCAGCATGCCTTGATGTTCCTTGACCTCGATCAGTTCAAGCTGGTCAACGACACCAGCGGCCATGCCGCGGGTGATGAGCTGCTGCGGCACATTTGCACGCTGCTGCAGCAGGGCGTGCGCGAAGGCGATACGCTGGCGCGCCTTGGGGGCGACGAGTTCGGCATCCTTCTCGAACACTGTGCGCCGGAGGCCGCCGAGCGCGTAGCCGAAAGCCTGCGGCAAACCGTGGAAAGCCTGCACTTTGTCTGGAAAGGCCGGCCGTTTGTCACCACCGTCAGCATCGGTCTGGTGCACATCGACGATGTCCCGACCACGCTGGAGACCTCGCTGCGCGCCGCCGACATGGCCTGCTACATGGCCAAGGAAAAGGGCCGCAACCGGGTTCAGGTCTACCACGACGACGACTCTGATCTGTCCACCCGCTTTGGCGAAATGGCCTGGATTCAGCGCCTGCACATGGCCCTCGAAGACAACCGCTTCTGTCTGTACTCCCAGGAAATTGCAGCACTGGGCCGCAACGCCGTGCAAGGCCCTGGCCATATCGAGATTCTGCTGCGGCTGCGCGACGAGTCCGGGCGCATGATCCTGCCGGACAGTTTCATCCCCGCCGCCGAGCGCTACGGCATGATGACCACCCTGGACCGCTGGGTCGTGCAGCACGTTTTCATGATCATCGCCGACTGTCTCAAGTCCGGACACGGCAAAGGGCCGATGGCCGTATGTGCGATCAACCTGTCCGGGACCAGCATTGGCGACGACGCCTTTCTTGAGTATTTGCGACAGCAGTTCCAGATCTACGCAATCCCTCCTGAACTTATCTGTTTTGAAATCACCGAAACCAGTGCGATCGCCAATTTGGGCAGCGCCATTCGGTTCATCAATGAACTTAAAAGTCTGGGATGCCGTTTCTCTCTGGATGACTTCTGTGCAGGCATGTCGTCATTCGCTTACCTGAAGCACTTGCCTGTGGACTTCCTGAAGATTGATGGCAGTTTCGTAAAAGACATGCTCGACGATCCGGTCAACCGGGCGATGGTGGAAGTGATCAACCATATCGGGCACGTAATGGGCAAACAGACGATCGCCGAGTTCGTCGAAAGCCCCCAGATAGAGCAGGCGTTATTGGAAATCGGTGTGGACTACGCTCAGGGGTACGTTATCGAGCGACCGCAATTATTCACCTGTGAATGTCTGCACGCACGGCCCGCGAGGCAGACCCCACTGTTGTTCAGCGCTCCCGGGACTTTTCGCTGAACACATCCTACGCAACTTACATAAGGAGCTACACAGTGATCGATATGTTCATTAGAACCGGTCCGCTGATGGATGCCAGCAGTTACCCCGCTTGGGCACAGCAATTGATTGACGATTGCAGTGACGCCAAGGCCAAGGTGGTAGGGCATGAACTTTATCAACGCATGCGTGACGGGCGGCTCAGTTCTAAGACCATGCGCCAGTACCTGATTGGGGGCTGGCCGGTCGTCGAACAGTTCGCGGTCTATATGGCGCATAACCTGACCAAAACCCGATTCGCCCGACACCCGGGTGAAGACATGGCGCGACGATGGTTGATGCGCAACATTCGGGTCGAACTCAACCACGCCGATTACTGGGTCAACTGGAGCGCTGCCCACGGGGTGACGCTGGAAGACTTGCAGGCGCAGTTGGTGCCCTCGGAACTCCACGCACTGAATCACTGGTGCTGGCACAGTTGTTCGTCGGATTCACTGGTAGTCGCCATCGCGGCGACCAACTACGCCATCGAAGGTGCCACCGGTGAATGGTCGGCGGTGGTCTGTTCCCAGGACACCTACGCGGACATGTTCCCGCCGGACACACGAAAGCGGGCAATGAAGTGGCTGAAGATGCATGCGCAGTACGACGATTCCCACCCTTGGGAAGCGCTGGAAATCATCTGCACCCTGGCCGGCAACAACCCCAGCGAGCAATTGCAGAGCGACCTGCGAATGGCGGTCTGCAAGAGCTATGAGTACATGTTCCTGTTCCTTGAACGGTGCATGACGCTGGAACGATCCCAGGAAAGTAGCGGCTCGGTCCGTGAACACCGGATCCCCGCCCGCGCCTGATCGGTCAGCCCGCCATTTCCAGGCGGTTGCGGCCCTTGCGCTTGGCGGCGTACAGGGCCGTGTCGGCACGGCGCAACATGCTGTCGGACGATTCGCCCGGCAGCAGCGTCGAGCAACCGAGGCTCACGGTCAGATCCAGAGGCCGTCCTGTCACCGGATAACTGAGTTGCAGTGCCGCACTGCGCAAGCGCTCGCCTACCAGCGCGGCTGACTCACGGCTGGTGTTGGTCAGCACGATGAGAAATTCCTCACCGCCAAATCTGAACACCTGATCGATATTGCGCAGGCGATCCTTGACCGCGTTGGTCACCGCCCGCAGCACTTCATCGCCCGTGGCATGGCCATGGGTGTCGTTGATGCCCTTGAAGTGGTCGATGTCGAGCATCAGCACCGACAGCGGTTGTTGCTGGCGGCGTGCGATCTCGAACTCCCGAATGAGAGACTGCTCCATGGCGATCCGGTTACCGGCGCCGGTCAGCGGGTCACGCAGCGCACTCAGGCTGGCGTGGCGATACAGCAGGGCGTTGCGCAGGGGATACAGCAGGCTGGACAGCAACGATTCGAGTTGCTCAAGCTCATCCTCGGCGAAACGGTGGTCGCGCTGGAACGACAGCTCGCCCAACTGCTCGCCTTCGTGGGTCATGCGGTAGATAGCGCTGTGCCGGGCGCGCTCCCCAAGTTCCAGGCGCAGATCGGTGGGCAGGTGTTTGTAGCTGAGGGCATTCAGCGGGATGAGTTGCTGAACGCTCTGGAAAAGCATCGACAGGATCTTGTCCGCTTCGAGGCTGGTCTGCAGTTGCAGATCGAGCTGACGCCTGAGCTGTTCGTAATCGAGGGCAGGCCGGACGAGGCTGTGGGGCGGCGCGAAACCATGGCGTTGCAGCCGGGCGCTGTCGAAATCTATGGCATTGGTGTTGGTTGGAAAACTCATGGTTCCGCTCCTTCGCCTCTACGGGCTTGAAATGGAGAGAGCGAAACTCGTGCCAATTCGACTGCCTGCGTGAAAAGTATTGTCAATCAATAAGTTGCGGCGGATTGTGACAGGTTTGATACCTTTCCGCGCCTTGGATTTGACTAACGTATCGATCCTGAAGGCATTCTGCTACACAAGACGGCAGGAAACTGCCGAGTGGAGGGTGCCCGGCGTTGTCTGATATTCAGATGAGGGAGCGCGTTCGGGAGCGCCCCTTGTGGTTAGCGGACGACTGGCCCCAAAGTCAGCGGGTCTGCGCATCCAGTGCCTGTCCGTTGATGCCTGTGCTGTCCGGGCCCATCAGGTACAGATACACCGGCATGATCTCGTCCGGCGTCGGGTTGCTGGTCGGATCTTCCGCCGGGTACGCCTGGGCGCGCATGTCGGTGCGGGTTGCGCCCGGATTGATGCTGTTGGCGCGTAGCGACCCAAGCCCGTCGATTTCATCGGCCAGCGTCTGCATCAGCCCTTCGGTGGCGAACTTGGACACACCATAGGCGCCCCAATACGCGCGGCCTTTGCGCCCGACGCTGCTGGAAGTGAAGGCGATAGACGCGTCACCCGAGAGCTTGAGCAGCGGCAGCAACGCGGTTGTCAGCATGAAGGTGGCGTTGACGTTGATGTGCATCACCTGCATGAACTGCTCGCCGGTGAGCTGCTCGATCGGCGTGCGCGGGCCAATGATCGAGGCGTTGTGCAACACGCCATCGAGCCGGCCGAACTCCGCTTCGATCATCGCGGCGAGTTCGTCGTATTGATGGGGCAGGGCGGTCTCGAGATCGAACGGGATGACCACCGGCTGCGGATGACCGGCAGCTTCGATCTCGTCATACAGCGCGCTCAGGTTCGCTTCGGTCCTGCCCAGCAGCAAGACTGTCGCGCCGTGGGCGGCGTAGGTTCTCGCGGCGGCGGCACCGATGCCTCGGCCGGCGCCGGTGACCAGAATCACCCGGTCCTTGAGCAGATCGGGGCGGGCGGAATAATTGAACATGGGGGCTCCTCTCTCTATGTAGTGCGCTGTGTCTATGCCGAGCTGCGCTGATGAGCGATCAGCAGCTGCACAACGCATCATCCAGCACCCGGCGCAGCTCCAGTGGGTGATTCACCACCACGTCAGCCCCCCAGTGATCGGGATTGTCGTTGGGATGGATGTAGCCATAGCGTACGGCGGCGGTCTTGGTGCCGGCGTCGCGGCCAGATTCGATGTCACGCAGGTCATCGCCCACGAACAGCACGCTGGCCGGGTCCAGATCGAGCATCTTGCAGGCCAGCAACAGCGGCTCCGGGTCGGGTTTGCTCCTAGTCACATGGTCCGGGCAGATCAGCACCGCAGAACGCTCCGACAAACCCAGCTGCTCCATGATCGGCTGAGCGAAACGCACCGGCTTGTTGGTCACCACGCCCCAGATCAGCTTGGCTTTTTCGATGTCGGCGAGCAAGTCGGCCATGCCGTCGAACAGCTTGCTGTGCACGGCGCAATCGGTCTGGTAGCGCGCCAGAAATTCCAGTCGCAGCGCCTCGAATTCAGGCGCCTCGGGGGACATGGCGAACGCCGCCGAGACCATCGCCCTGGCCCCGCCGGAGATCTCGTCGCGAATCAGTTTGTCGTCCACACGCGGGAAGCCGCGTTCGGCCAGCATCGCCTGGCAGATCGCGATGAAGTCCGGCGCGGTGTCGAGCAGCGTGCCGTCCATGTCGAAGAGAACTGCCCTCAAGCGCATGGCTCAGACGCCTCTCAGTGTCTGGATCATGTAATTGACGTCGACGTCGGACGCCAGCTTGTAGTGCTTGGTCAGCGGGTTGTAGGTCAGGCCGATGATGTCCTTGACCTGCAGCCCGGCATCGCGGCTCCACGCGCCCAGCTCGGAAGGGCGGATGAATTTCTTGAAGTCATGGGTGCCGCGCGGCAGCAGGTTCATGATGTATTCGGCGCCGATGATGGCGAACAGGTACGCCTTCGGGTTTCGGTTGATGGTGGAGAAAAACACCTGACCGCCCGGCTTGACCATCTTGTAGCAGGCGCGAATCACCGACGACGGGTCCGGCACGTGCTCCAGCATTTCCAGGCAGGTCACGACATCGAACTGCTCGGGCATTTCGTCGGCCAGTGCTTCGGCGGTGATCTGCCGGTATTCCACGTTCACGCCAGATTCGAGCTGATGCAGGCGCGCCACGGCCAGCGGCGCCTCGCCCATGTCGATGCCAGTCACGGTGGCGCCGCGCAAGGCCATGGCCTCGCTCAGAATGCCGCCGCCGCAACCGACGTCGAGCACCTTCTTGCCGGCCAGATTCACGCGCTCGTCAATCCAGTTCACCCGCAACGGATTGATGTCGTGAAGCGGCTTGAACTCGCTGTTGCGATCCCACCAGCGATGGGCGAGGGCTTCGAATTTGGCGATTTCGGCGTGGTCGACGTTGCTCATGTGTGATCCTCTAAAACTTGAATTCGTTGTCCGGCCACGGTATCTGACCGTGGCGGTGCTCAATGGGTCAGGCTTTGTCTGCCGCGATGCGGTTGCCCCAGGCTTTGGCGGTTCGGGTCAGCGCTTCTTCGTCCATGCGGGTCAGGCGTTTGTCCTGCAGCAATGGCTTGCCGGCGACCCAGACGTGCGTGACGCAGTCGCGACCCGTCGCATAAATAAGTTGTGACACCGGGTCGTAGACCGGCTGTTGCGCCAGGCCCGAGAGGTCGAACGCGACCATGTCGGCGGCCTTGCCGATCTGCAGCGAGCCGGTGTGATCATCGATGCCCAGGGCGCGGGCGCCGTTCAGCGTGGCCATACGCAGCGCACGGTGGGCGTCCAGCGCAGTGGCCGAGCCGGCCACCGCCTTCGCCAGCAGCGCGGCGGTGCGGGTTTCGCCGAGCAGGTCCAGGTCGTTGTTGCTGGCCGCGCCGTCGGTGCCGATGGCGACGTTGACCCCGGCCTGCCATAGGCGCTCGACCGGGCAGAAGCCGCTGGCCAGTTTCAGGTTCGATTCGGGGCAGTGAATGACGCTGGAGTTGCTTTCGACCAGCATCGCCAGGTCGTCATCGCTGATCTGGGTCATGTGCACCGCCTGGAAACGCGGGCCCAGCAGGCCCAGACGCTGCAGCCGGGCGATAGGCCGTTCCTGGCGTTGCTGAACGGCCTCGTGTACTTCAAAAGCGGTTTCGTGAACATGCATCTGGATCATTGCATCCAGTTCATCGGCGATGACCCGGATCTTCTCCAGGTTCTCGTCGCTGACGGTATAAGGCGCGTGGGGCCCCATGGCGATCTTGATGCGATCGTGGTGGGCGAGGTCGTTGAACAGCTCGATACCGATGTGCAGCGATTCATCGCTGTTGCGCGCGCCGGGTATCGGGAAGTCCAGCACCGGCACGGTGATCTGTGCGCGAATGCCACTGTTGTGCACCCGCTCGCAGGCGACCTTCGGAAAGAAATACATGTCGGAGAAGCAGGTGATGCCGCCTTTCAACTGCTCGGCAATGGCCAGATCGGTGCCGTCGCGGACGAAATCCTCATCGACCCATTTCGCCTCGGCTGGCCAGATATGGTCCTGCAGCCAGGTCATCAACGGCAGATCGTCCGCCAAGCCGCGGAACAGCGTCATGGCCGCATGGCCGTGGGCGTTAATCAGCCCGGGACTGAGCAGCATGCCCGGCAACTCGCGCACTTCGATGGCCGGCTGGCGCAGGGCCTCGGCGCGGGGGCCGATGTAAACGATCAGGCCATCGCGGATGCCGATTCCGTGCTGCTTCAACACAACGCCGGCGGGTTCGACCGGTACCAGCCAGTCCGGCAGCAACAACAGGTCGAGCGGGGCAGCGGAATGGGGCATGGGGCGGGCATCCAATGGCTTATTACGGGGACGGCGAAGTATACCCGAGCGTCTTCGCAGGCGGCTCGCTATAATCGGCGGCTTTTTAAGGTGCTGGCGATTTGCTTCTTTGCACCGTCGCTGTGGCGGCAGCTTTTCAAAAATTCATCAAGTGGGGTGTGCAATGCGCGATCGATTACTGGCTGCGGAGAAGGTAAAGGCCATCGATTGGCGGGACGGCACGTTGCATCTGCTGGATCAGCGGGTCCTGCCCTTCGAAGAAACCTGGCATCCCTACACCACAGCTGAAGGCGTGGCCGAAGCCATTCGCACGATGGTTGTGCGCGGCGCGCCAGCCATCGGTATCAGTGCGGCCTACGGCATCGTATTGGCGGTCATTGATCGTCTGGCCGAAGGCGGCGACTGGCAAATGGCCCTGGAAGAAGACTTCGACCTGCTGGCCAACTCCCGGCCCACGGCGGTCAACCTGTTCTGGGCGCTGAATCGCATGCGCGAACGCCTGTATCGCCTGAAGGATCATGAAGATCCGCTGAAGGCCATGGAAGCCGAAGCCGTGGCCATTCACTTGAGCGACCGCGAAGCCAATCTGACCATGGCGCAACTGGGTGCCGAGCTGATCCGCAAGCACCAGGGCAATCTGCAGACCGTGCTGACCCATTGCAACACCGGCGCGCTGGCCACTGGCGGCTTTGGTACCGCGCTCGGCGTCATCCGCGCGGCACATCTGGAAGGCATGATCGAACGCGTCTACGCCGACGAAACCCGTCCCTGGCTGCAGGGCTCCCGTCTGACCGCGTGGGAATTGGTCAACGAAGGCATTCCGGTCACCCTCAATGCCGACTCCGCGGCCGCGCACCTGATGAAAACCAAAGGCATCACCTGGGTCATCGTCGGCGCCGACCGCATCACCGCCAACGGCGACGTCGCCAACAAGATCGGCACTTACCAGTTGGCGGTGGCGGCGATGCACCACGGCGTGCGCTTCATGGTCGTGGCGCCGAGCTCGACCATCGACATGAACCTTGCCAGTGGCGACGACATTCCCATCGAAGAGCGCGACGGCCGTGAATTGCTTGAAGTCGGCGGCAAGCGCGTGGGTGCCGACGTCGACGCCTTCAACCCTGTGTTCGATGTGACGCCCGCCGATCTGATCGACGCCATCGTCACCGAGAAGGGCATCGTCGAACGCCCCGACACGACCAAAATGGCCCTGTTGATGTGCCGCAAACGCCTGCATTGATCACCCCGCAGCCGATAATGCCATTCGTCGCCAAACGCGCTATCGGGCTCTGTGAGCGCGTATCAGGCGTCTGCTGGCGAAATGGCGTGTTCACGGCGCCTGCAAAGACTTCGTGCCTGACGGCGATTGTGGTACCATCCGGCGCTTTCCAAAGGGGCGCATGGCGACCCTTATGACTGCGCACATTCATGGCATAACTCGCTGATTTGTCGTAAGTCGTTGCCTGACAATCGTCGGCAGCGGCAAGCCTTGTTCATCCCGGATGGCTGAGCGAGGTTTCACCAGAAAAAGGAATCAGGCTTCTCATGGGCGAACTGGCCAAAGAAATCCTCCCGGTCAATATCGAAGACGAGCTGAAGCAGTCCTACCTCGACTACGCGATGAGCGTCATCGTCGGACGAGCTCTGCCCGATGCGCGCGACGGCTTGAAGCCCGTGCACCGGCGGGTACTGTTCGCGATGAGCGAACTGGGTAACGACTGGAACAAGCCGTACAAGAAATCCGCCCGTGTGGTCGGTGACGTCATCGGTAAGTACCACCCGCATGGCGACACCGCGGTCTACGACACCATCGTTCGTATGGCCCAACCCTTTTCCCTGCGCTACCTGCTGGTAGACGGCCAGGGCAACTTCGGTTCGGTGGACGGCGACAACGCCGCTGCCATGCGATACACCGAAGTGCGCATGACCAAGCTGGCCCATGAGCTGCTGGCCGACCTGCACAAGGAAACCGTGGACTGGGTGCCGAACTACGACGGCACCGAACAGATTCCTGCGGTCATGCCGACCCGTATTCCCAACCTGCTGGTCAACGGCTCGAGCGGCATCGCTGTGGGCATGGCGACCAACATTCCGCCGCACAACCTCGGTGAAGTCATCGACGGCTGTCTGGCGCTCATCGACAACGGCGACCTTACCGTCGACGAGTTGATGCAGTACATCCCCGGCCCCGACTTTCCGACTGCCGCGATCATCAACGGTCGTGCCGGCATCGTCGAAGCCTACAAGACCGGCCGTGGCCGCATCTATATGCGCGCCCGCTCCATCGTCGAAGACATCGACAAGGTCGGTGGTCGCCAGCAGATCGTCATCACCGAACTGCCGTACCAGCTGAACAAGGCCCGTCTGATCGAGAAGATCGCCGAGCTGGTCAAAGAGAAGAAGCTCGAAGGCATCACCGAGCTGCGCGACGAGTCCGACAAGGACGGCATGCGCGTGGTCATCGAGCTGCGTCGCGGCGAAGTGCCTGAGGTCATCCTCAACAATCTCTACGCCCAGACCCAGCTGCAAAGCGTCTTCGGCATCAACATCGTTGCGCTGATCGACGGCCGCCCACGCATCCTGAACCTCAAGGACCTGCTGGAAGCCTTCATTCGTCACCGTCGCGAAGTCGTTACCCGCCGCACCGTGTTCGAACTGCGCAAGGCCCGCGAGCGGGGTCACATCCTCGAAGGTCAGGCCGTTGCCCTGTCGAACATCGACCCGGTCATCGCCCTCATCAAAGCCTCGCCGACCCCGGCTGAAGCCAAAGAAGGCCTGATCAGCACGCCGTGGGAATCCAGCGCCGTGGTCGAGATGGTCGAGCGCGCAGGCGCCGAATCGTCCCGCCCGGAAAACCTCGATCCTCAGTACGGCATGCGTGACGGCAAGTATTTCCTGTCGCCGGAACAGGCTCAGGCGATCCTTGAGCTGCGTCTGCACCGCCTGACCGGTCTGGAACACGAGAAGCTGCTGACCGAGTACCAGGAAATCCTGACTCAGATCGGCGAGCTGCTGCGCATCCTCAACAGCGCCACGCGCCTGATGGAAGTCATCCGCGAAGAGCTGGAGCTGATCCGCGCCGAATACGGCGATGTGCGTCGCACCGAGATCCTTGATGCGCGCCTGGACCTGACCCTCGGCGACATGATCCCCGAAGAAGAGCGCGTCGTGACCATCTCCCACGGTGGCTACGCCAAGACTCAACCGCTGGCCGTTTATCAGGCCCAGCGTCGCGGCGGCAAAGGCAAGTCGGCCACCGGCGTCAAGGATGAGGACTACATCGCTCACCTGCTGGTCGCCAACAGCCACACCACGCTGCTGATGTTCTCCAGCAAGGGCAAGGTGTACTGGCTCAAGACCTACGAGATCCCGGAAGCGTCCCGCGCTGCCCGTGGTCGTCCGTTGGTCAACCTGTTGCCGCTGAGCGAAGGCGAATACATCACCACCATGCTACCGGTCGACCTCGAAGCCATGCGCAAGCGGGCTGACGAAGAAGAAGCCGAAGGCGTGGACACCGACGCCGAAGACCTCGAGAACAGCAACGAGACCGAAGAAGAGCGCAAGGCGCGCATCAAGGCCGCCGACAAGAAGAAGGCGCCGTTCATCTTCATGTCGACCGCCAACGGTACCGTCAAGAAGACCCCGCTGGTGGCGTTCAGTCGTCAACGCAGCGTCGGTTTGATCGCGCTTGAGCTGGACGAAGGCGACATCCTGATTTCCGCCGCCGTCACCGATGGCGAGCAGGAAATCATGCTGTTCTCCGACGGCGGCAAGGTCACCCGCTTCAAGGAATCCGAAGTGCGCGCCATGGGCCGTACGGCTCGCGGTGTGCGCGGCATGCGTCTGCCTGAAGGGCAGAAGCTGATTTCGATGCTGATTCCGGAGCAGGGCAGCCAGATCCTTACAGCTTCCGAGCGTGGCTACGGCAAGCGCACGGCGATCACTGAGTTCCCCGAGTACAAGCGTGGCGGTCAGGGCGTCATCGCCATGGTCAGCAACGAGCGTAACGGCCGTCTGGTCGGCGCGGTCCAGGTGCAGGACGGCGAGGAGATCATGCTGATTTCCGACCAGGGCACGCTGGTGCGTACCCGCGTTGGCGAAGTATCGAGTCTGGGCCGTAACACTCAGGGCGTGACCCTGATCAAACTGGCCAAGGACGAGAAACTGGTCGGTCTGGAGCGCGTGCAGGAGCCATCGGAAGTTGAGGGCGAAGAGCTGGAAGGCGAAGCGTTCAAGGGCGAAGAGGTTGATGGCGACGTGATTGGCGCCGTTGACACCGACGAGTCCGCTGACGATGTGCAGGCGGATCCCGCGGCTGACGAAGAAGAGCCGCAGGAATAACGCTTAGAGGGGGGCTGGTGATCCGGCCCCCTCCTTAGAATCGTGGGACGCATTCTGTCAGACAGATCGCTTTCGCGACCGTCGCAAACTCCGATTGCTCCTACAGTCGATCTCAGCGCCCGACCAGGGAACGTCTGTAGGAGCAATCGGAGGTAACGACGGTCGCGATGCGGATCTTCTGACACAATACAGTCCCTGTTTCGCACTTCCCCGCATTTCACCCGTTCCAAATTAATTCAGTGACACGACGAGAGTGGATATGAGCAAGCGAGCCTTTAACTTCTGCGCAGGTCCTGCCGCGCTCCCTGAAGCTGTTCTGCTGCGCGCCCAGGCCGAACTCCTGGACTGGCACGGCAAAGGCCTGTCCGTCATGGAAATGAGCCATCGCAGCGACGAGTTCGTCTCCATCGCCACCAAGGCGGAGCAGGATTTTCGCGATCTGCTGTCTGTCCCCTCCAATTACAAAGTGCTGTTTCTTCAAGGTGGCGGCAGTCAGCAATTCGCTCAGGTTCCGTTGAACCTGCTGCCGGAAAACGGCAGGGCCGACTACATCGACACCGGCATCTGGTCGCAGAAAGCCATTGAAGAAGCATCGCGCTACGGCAACATCAATGTCGCCGCCAGCGCCAAACCCTCCGATTACTTCGCCATTCCCGGCCAGAGCGAGTGGAAGCTGTCGAAAGACGCGGCCTACGTTCACTACGTGCCCAACGAGACCATTGGCGGTCTGCAATTCAACTGGATTCCGGATACCGGTGACGTGCCGCTGGTCGCCGACATGTCCTCGGACATCCTCTCGCGCCCTGTCGACGTCTCGCGTTTCGGCATGATCTTCGCCGGTGCCCAGAAGAACATCGGCCCGAGTGGCATCGTCGTGGCGATCATTCGCGAAGACCTGCTGGGTCACGCACGCGCGCTCTGCCCGACGATGCTCAATTACAAGGTCGCGGCCGACAACGGCTCCATGTACAACACGCCACCAACGCTGGCCTGGTACCTGTCCGGTCTGGTCTTCGAATGGCTGAAAGAGCAGGGCGGCGTCGAGGCCATGGCCAAGCGCAATGGACTCAAGCAACGCACGCTGTACGACTTCATCGACGCCAGCGGTCTGTACAGCAACCCGATCAACCCCTCCGACCGCTCGTGGATGAACGTGCCGTTCCGTCTGGCCGATGATCGCCTGGACAAGCCGTTCCTCGCGGGTGCCGAAGCGCGCAACCTGCTCAACCTCAAAGGCCACCGTTCTGTCGGCGGCATGCGCGCGTCCATCTACAATGCCATCGACCTCAGTGCGGTCAACGCCCTGACCGCGTACATGGCAGAGTTCGAGAAGGAACACGGCTAATGTCTGAACAAGAGCTCAAGGCACTGCGGGTCCGCATCGACAGCCTGGACGAAAAGGTTCTGGAACTGATCAGCGAGCGCGCCCGCTGCGCCCAGGAAGTGGCGCGGGTCAAGATGGCTGAACTGCCGGCAGGCGAAGAGCCGGTGTTCTATCGGCCCGAGCGTGAAGCGGCGGTGCTCAAGCGCGTCATGGAGCGTAACCGTGGCCCGCTGAGCAACGAAGAGATGGCGCGGCTGTTCCGCGAAATCATGTCCTCGTGCCTGGCGCTGGAGCAGCCGCTCAAGGTCGCGTATCTCGGCCCTGAGGGCACCTTCACTCAAGCCGCTGCGCTGAAGCATTTCGGCCACGCCGTGATCAGCAAGCCCATGGCAGCGATCGACGAAGTGTTCCGTGAAGTGGTCGCCGGTGCGGTCAACTTCGGCGTGGTCCCGGTGGAGAACTCCACCGAAGGTGCGGTCAACCACACTCTGGACAGCTTCCTTGAGCACGACATGGTCATCTGTGGCGAAGTCGAGCTGCGCATTCACCATCATCTGCTGGTGGGCGAGAACACCAAGACCGACAGCATCAGCCGCATCTACTCCCACGCCCAGTCCCTGGCGCAATGCCGCAAGTGGCTGGACGCACATTACCCGAACGTCGAACGCGTCGCCGTGGCCAGCAACGCCGAAGCGGCCAAGCGGGTCAAGGGTGAGTGGAACTCGGCGGCGATCGCCGGTGATATGGCGGCGGGCCTTTATGGCTTGACGCGGATTGCCGAGAAGATCGAGGACCGTCCGGACAACTCCACGCGCTTCCTCATGATCGGCAATCAGGAAGTGCCGCCGACCGGCGACGACAAGACGTCGATCATCGTCTCGATGAGCAACAAGCCGGGCGCGCTGCATGAGCTGCTGGTGCCTTTCCACCAGAACGGCATCGACCTGACGCGCATCGAAACGCGTCCCTCGCGAAGCGGTAAATGGACCTACGTGTTCTTCATCGATTTCGTTGGCCACCACCGCGACCCGCTGATCAAGGCCGTTCTCGAGCAGATCAGTCAGGAAGCCGTGGCGCTCAAGGTGTTGGGTTCCTATCCGAAAGCAGTGCTTTGATCCTGCGTCCGGACTTGCAGCCCCACGGGTTTTTCTGAAGAGGTAAAGCGGTACATGAGCGGCGACTTCCTCGCGCTGGCACAGCCCGGCGTGCAAAAACTATCGCCTTACGTTCCCGGCAAACCGGTGGACGAACTGGCGCGTGAACTGGATATCGATCCGGCGCGCATCATCAAGCTGGCGAGCAACGAAAACCCCATGGGCGCCAGCCCCAAGGCGTTGCAGGCGATCAAAGACGCACTGGCGGAGTTGACCCGCTACCCTGACGGCAACGGTTTCGAGCTCAAGCAGCGCTTGTCGCAAGCCTGTGGCGTGCAGCCCGAGCAAGTGACGCTGGGCAACGGCTCCAACGACATTCTGGAAATTGTCGCCCGTGCCTACCTGGCGCCGGGGCTCAATGCGGTATTCAGCGAACACGCGTTTGCGATCTATCCGATCGTCACCCAGGCCGTGGGCGCCACCGCCCACGTCGCCAGGGCGAAAGAGTGGGGTCACGACCTGCCGGCCATGCTCGCCGCAATCGACAGCAACACCCGGGTCGTCTTCATCGCCAACCCGAACAACCCCACCGGGACCTGGTTCGGACCGGGCGCCCTGGCTGACTTCCTCGCGCAGGTGCCCGACAACGTGTTGGTCGTGCTGGACGAGGCCTACATTGAATACGCCGAGGGCGCTGACCTGCCTGACGGCCTCGACTTCTTGAGCGATTACCCGAACCTGCTGGTGTCGCGTACGTTCTCCAAGGCCTATGGCCTGGCCTCTTTGCGCGTTGGTTATGCCCTGTCCTCGCCGGTCGTGGCCGACGTGCTGAACCGCGTGCGTCAGCCATTCAACGTCAACAGCCTCGCACTGGCCGCTGCGTGCGCCGCGCTGGACGACGTTGACTATGTTGCGCATAGCCGTCAGTTGAATGAAGCCGGCATGCAGCAGCTGGAAGCAGGGCTTGGTCAGATGGGCCTAAGCTGGATTCCTTCCAAAGCCAATTTCATTGCCGTTGACCTGGGCCGCGAAGCCGCTTCGGTCTATCAAGGATTGCTGCGCGAAGGCGTGATCGTTCGCCCGATCGGCGGTTACGGCATGCACGATCACCTGCGGGTGAGCATTGGTCTGCCGGCCGAGAACAGTCGTTTCCTCGAGGCGTTGAGCAAGGTTCTGGCGCGTGGTTGATGTCACGTCGCCGCAACCCGCTGCGCCTGTGATCGGCCGCCTGGTGGTGGTCGGTCTCGGATTGATCGGTGGTTCGTTCGCCAAAGGGTTGAAGGAAAGTGGCCTGTGCCGCGAAGTCGTGGGTGTCGATCTCGACCCGCAATCGCGCACGCTGGCCGTCGAACTGGGCGTGGTCAATCGCTGTGAAGACAATCTCGCGGCCGCCTGCGTGGGGGCTGACGTCATTCAGTTGGCCGTGCCGATCCTGGCCATGGAAAAGCTCCTCGGCGTACTGGCGGGCCTGGACCTGGGCAATGCCGTGCTGACCGATGTCGGCAGCGCCAAAGGCAACGTGGTCCGCGCTGCCCGCGAAGCATTTGGCGTGATGCCGGCGCGCTTCGTGCCGGGTCACCCGATTGCCGGCTCCGAGCAGAGCGGGGTGGAAGCCTCCAACGCTGAGCTGTTCAAACGGCACAAAGTCATTCTCACTCCTCTGGCGGAAACCGATCCGTCGGCGCTGGCTCTGGTCGACCGTCTCTGGTCGGCTCTGGGCGCAGACGTCGAGCACATGCAGGTCGAGCGCCACGATGAAGTGCTGGCGGCGACCAGTCATCTCCCGCACCTCCTGGCGTTCGGTCTGGTGGACTCGCTGGCCAAGCGCAACGAAAACCTCGACATCTTCCGTTATGCGGCGGGCGGTTTCCGCGACTTCACGCGCATCGCCGGCAGTGATCCGGTGATGTGGCATGACATCTTCCTGGCGAACCGCGAGGCCGTGCTGCGCACCCTCGACACCTTCCGCAGTGATCTCGATGCGCTGCGCGACGCCGTGGATGCAGGCGATGGCCACCAGTTGCTCGGTGTGTTCACCCGGGCTCGCGTCGCCCGGGAGCATTTCGGCAAGATCCTCGCCCGTCGCGCCTACGTTGAAAAAGCAGCGTGCGCCGACCTGACGTTTATTGCCCAGCCGGGCGGCGTTGTCCGGGGGCGGGTCCGCGTGCCGGGTGACAAGTCGATTTCTCACCGGGCGATCATGCTCGGGTCACTGGCCCAAGGCACCAGCGTCGTCGAAGGCTTTCTCGAAAGTGAGGACGCGCTGGCGACGCTGCAGGCATTCCGCGACATGGGCGTAGTCATCGAAGGGCCGCACCACGGTCGCCTCACCATTCACGGCGTCGGTCTCAACGGGCTTCAACCGGCGCCGGGGCCGCTTTATCTGGGTAACTCGGGCACGTCGATGCGCCTGCTCTGTGGCCTGTTGGCCGCGCAGCGATTCGACAGCGTGCTGACCGGCGATGCCTCGCTGTCGCGGCGCTCGATGACCAGCGTCGTTGAGCCGCTGCGCCAGATGGGCGCCGTGATTGAAACCGCAGAGGACGGCCGGCCGCCGCTGACCCTTCGCGGCGGGCAGGGTCTTCAGGCCATCCGCTACGACATGCCGTTGCCCAGCGCTCAGGTGAAATCCGCGCTGTTGCTCGCCGGTCTCTACGCAAATGGCACAACGATGGTGCATGAGCCCGCGCCGACCCGGGACCACACCGAGCGCATGCTGCAAGGCTTAGGTCATTCGGTTGCCGTTCATGACGCGACAGTGGCGCTGCATTCAGGGGTTGAGCTCAAGGCCGCACCCATCGAAGTGCCCGGCGACATGTCCTCTGCGGCGTTCTTTATGGTGGCAGCGTCCATCGCTGAAGGCTCCGACCTGATTCTGGAAGGCGTGGGTGTCAACCCGACGCGCTCCGGCGTTATTGATGTCCTGCGTCTGATGGGCGCGGACATCACGCTGCACAACCCGCGCGATGCGGGCGGCGAGCCGGTGGCTGATCTGCACGTGCGCCCTGCGCGCCTCATGGGTATCGCCGTTCCGCGGACGCTAGTGTCTCTGGCGTTCGACGAGCTTCCAGCACTCTTTATTGCCGCCGCGTGCGTGGAAGGGCGAACAGTGTTTAACGGTGTCCAAGGCTCACGCGTCAGGGAATCCGGCCGTCTTGAGGCCATGGCCGACGGTCTGGCGACGCTCGGTATAAACGTTGAATCCACCGCAGATGGCATCATTATTGATGGTGGAACCGTTGGCGGTGGTGAAATCAATGCGCAGGGTGATCACCGTATCGCCATGGCATTCAGTATCGCGTCGTTGCGCGCGGCCAGTCCGATCCGCATCCGGGACTGCGCCAATGTGGCGACTTCATTTCCCAGTTTCCTGACGCTGTGTGCTCAGGTGGGTATTCGTGTAACGCAAGAGGGGCAATCGTGAAAGTTCAAGCTCCGGTCATTACGATCGACGGACCCAGCGGTTCCGGGAAGGGCACGGTGGCCGGCAAGCTGGCCAAACGTCTGGGCTGGTCCCTGCTGGATTCCGGCGCGCTGTATCGGCTGCTGGCCTTCGCCGCGGTCAATCATGGCGTCGATCTGACCAATGAAGAAGCATTAAAGCTGCTGGCTGCGCATCTGGACGTGCAGTTCATGGCAGCGACCGACGACCACGGTCAGCGCATTATCCTGGAAGGGGAGGACGTCACGTCAGCCATCCGCAATGAGCATGTCGGCAGTGGCGCGTCGCAGGTGGCCTCGTTGCCGGCTGTTCGCGAAGCACTGCTGCAGCGCCAGCGGGCTTTTCAGGAGTTTCCGGGCCTGATCGCCGACGGCCGCGACATGGGCACGGTGGTCTTTCCCGGCGCGCCACTGAAGATTTTTCTGACGGCCAGCGTCGACGAGCGTGCCCGTCGGCGATATTTGCAGTTGAAGGCCAAGGGTGACGATGTTAGTCTGCCGAGTCTGCTAGATGAGATCCGTGTCCGCGACGAGCGCGACACCCAGCGAGCGGTAGCCCCGCTCAAGCCGGCGCATGACGCCATTCAGCTGGATTCCACCGAATTGTCCATCGAGCAGGTGCTTGAACGCATCCTGAGTGAAGTCGCACTCCGCGATATCGCCGGATGACCAGAAAGCCATGTGGGAGACCAGTCATAGTCCCGCAGGCTTTCTTTCATATGAACGAAACCCACGTTGTCTGGAGCGTGGCAGATGGGCGTATTCTTCGCCCTTATCAACAGGAATTAAAATGAGCGAAAGCTTTGCTGAACTTTTCGAAGAAAGCCTAAAGACTCTTAACCTTCAGGCCGGTTCGATCATCACCGCGATCATCGTCGATATCGATTACCAGGCTGGTTGGGTCACCGTTCACGCTGGTCTGAAGTCTGAAGGCCTCATCCCGCTGGAGCAGTTCCACAACGATGCTGGCGAGCTGACCATCAAGATTGGCGATGAAGTCCACGTTGCGCTGGACGCGGTCGAAGACGGCTTTGGCGAAACCAAGCTGTCCCGCGAAAAAGCCAAGCGTGCTGAGTGCTGGATCGTTCTGGAAGCGGCTTTCGCAGCTGAGGAAGTGGTCAAGGGCGTTATCAACGGTAAGGTTAAAGGCGGCTTCACAGTCGACGTTAACGGCATCCGTGCGTTCCTGCCAGGTTCTCTGGTTGACGTCCGTCCAGTGCGCGACACCACGCACCTGGAAGGCAAAGAGCTGGAATTCAAGGTCATCAAGCTGGACCAGAAGCGCAACAACGTTGTCGTTTCCCGTCGCAGTGTCCTGGAAGCCGAAAACAGCGCCGAGCGCGAAGCTCTGCTGGAATCGCTGCAGGAAGGCCAACAGGTCAAGGGTATCGTCAAGAACCTCACCGATTACGGCGCATTCGTCGATCTGGGTGGCGTCGATGGCCTGCTGCACATCACCGACATGGCCTGGAAGCGCATCAAGCATCCATCGGAAATCGTCAACGTTGGCGATGAGATCGATGTAAAGGTTCTGAAATACGATCGCGAGCGCAATCGTGTTTCCCTGGGTCTGAAGCAACTGGGTGAAGATCCATGGGTTGCTATCAAGGCTCGTTACCCGGAAGGCACTCGCGTTACCGCGCGTGTTACCAACCTGACCGACTACGGCTGCTTCGCAGAGCTGGAAGAAGGCGTGGAAGGCTTGGTACACGTTTCGGAAATGGACTGGACCAACAAGAACATCCACCCGTCTAAAGTCGTTCAGGTTGGCGACGAAGTGGAAGTCATGGTTCTGGACATCGACGAAGAGCGTCGTCGTATCTCCCTGGGCATCAAACAGTGCAAATCTAACCCGTGGGAAGATTTCTCTGGCCAGTTCAACAAGGGCGACAAGATCTCCGGCACCATCAAGTCGATCACCGATTTCGGTATCTTCATTGGTCTGGACGGCGGCATCGACGGCCTGGTTCACCTGTCCGACATCTCCTGGAACGAAGTGGGCGAAGAAGCCGTACGTCGTTTCAAGAAAGGCGACGAGCTTGACACCGTGATCCTGTCGGTTGATCCAGAGCGTGAGCGCATCTCGCTCGGTATCAAGCAGCTGGAAAGCGATCCGTTCTCCGAGTACGTCACTGTCAATGACAAAGGCGCTATCGTCCGCGGTATCGTTAAAGAAGTTGACGCCAAAGGCGCCATCATCACTCTGGCCGACGACATCGAAGCGACCCTCAAAGCCTCCGAAATCAGCCGTGACCGCGTTGAAGACGCGCGTAACGTTCTGAAAGAAGGCGAAGAGATCGAAGCCAAGATCATCAGCGTTGACCGCAAGAGCCGCGTGATCAGCTTGTCCATCAAGTCGAAAGACGTTGAAGACGAGAAAGAAGCGATTCAGAGCCTGCGTAGCAAGCCTGAAACCGCTGAAAGCACTGGTCCTACCACTCTGGGTGACCTGCTGCGTGCTCAAATGGAAAAACAGAACTGAGTTCTGTCTGACCATTGAAAAAGGGCGACTTCGGTCGCCCTTTTTTGTGGGCGGGTGTTTTTGCGCTGTGTTCGGCCAATGCCTGGTGAGGATCTTCAATCTCCACTCATTTAAGTCTGGACATACTCTGTTCAAATCCTTCTGGTCATGCTAAAACCTTCAAAGCGCTTTACCTAGCTGCTTGAAAAAGAAGGGAAAAATATGACGAAGTCGGAGTTGATCGAACGAATTGTCACCCATCAAGGACTGCTCTCATCCAAGGATGTGGAGTTGGCCATCAAGACCATGCTCGAGCAGATGTCGCAGTGCCTGGCGACGGGCGACCGTATTGAAATACGCGGCTTCGGCAGCTTTTCCCTGCACTATCGCGCACCTCGCGTCGGCCGCAATCCGAAGACAGGTCAGTCTGTCAGCCTCGACGGCAAGTTCGTACCTCACTTCAAACCAGGCAAAGAGCTCCGCGACCGGGTGAACGAAGAAGAGGAGCATGAGCTCCAATAGCTCTTTGAGGAGTTCTCATGCGAAATGTGAAGCGTCTGATCTTTCTGGCTATCGCCCTGTTGATCGCAGCGGTGATTGTCGTATTTGTGCTGGAAAACCAGCAGAACGTCGCCCTGGTGTTCTTTGGCTGGAACGCACCCGAGCTGCCGGTCGCCGTGCCGGTGATCTTTGCATTGCTGGTGGGCATGTTGATTGGCCCCCTGTTGGTTTCAGTTGCGCGTCTGCGCAGGAAACCCAAGGCGTCACGTCTACCCTGATAGAATCCCCGCGCGCCAGACACCTCGACGCTTGCGTTGAAGATAATTACAAGCGCACCTATAACTAATCTCCTTTTTCAATGCCTAACCCACGCCTCAAGCTTTCAGGCGCGAGGGTTGCGTGCAGTTCATCATTCGAGCTGCTTCTACTGAACAGAGGAACCTTCGGGTTTTTTCGTCGCATAGGTTTTTACACATGAATTCCGACTATCCCGCTCTTCAGACTCGCTGCTTCAAGGCCTACGACATCCGTGGTCAGGTGCCCAATGACCTTGACGATGACATTGCATACCGCATCGGCCGGTCCATGGTGGTTGAACTGGGTGCCAAAAATATCGTAGTGGGCCGAGACATGCGTCTTGAAAGCCCGGCCTTGGCTCAGGCGTTGATCAAGGGCATTCAGGAAGCCGGCGCGGATGTCATCGACATCGGCCTGTGCGGCACCGAAGAAGTCTACTTCGCCACCAGCCACTACGATGCAGACGGCGGCGTGATGGTCACGGCCAGTCATAACCCGAAGGGTTATAACGGCATGAAACTGGTGCAGAAATCGTCACGTCCCATTAGTGGTGATACAGGCCTTGATGCCATTCGCCAGCGCGTGGATGCGGGCGACTTCGGTCAAGTGGCCGCTCAGCACGGCAGCGTCCAGTCCAAGCCGGACAAGACCGCCTACATCGAGCATCTGCTGACCTACGTCAAAGGTGCCGACCTTCGTCCATTGAAGATCCTCGCCGATCCGGGCAATGGCGCTGTCGGTCCTGCACTGGACGCGATCCGCTCCCAGCTGCCGTTCGAGTGGGTGATCATCAACGCCGAGCCGGATGGCAACTTCCCGAACGGCGTGCCGAACCCGCTGCTGCCGGAAAACCGCAGCATCACCCGCGACGCGCTGCTCAAGCACGGCTGCGATCTGGGCCTGGCGTGGGACGGCGATTTCGACCGCTGCTTCTTCTTTGACGAGCAAGGCCGTTTCGTCGAGGGCTACTACCTGGTGGGCCTGCTGGCTGAAATGCTGCTCAAGCAACACCCGGGTTCGAAAATCATTCACGACCCGCGCCTGACCTGGAACACCATCGATCAGGTCAAGCAGGCGGGCGGTACGCCAGTGCTGTGCAAAACCGGTCACGCGTTCATCAAGGAGCGCATGCGCCTGGAAGACGCCGTGTATGGCGGCGAAATGAGTGCTCACCACTACTTCCGCGATTTTGCCTACTGCGACAGCGGCATGATCCCGTGGCTGTTGGTCGCCGCGCTGATGTCGGTGTCCGGCAAGAAGTTCTCGCAACTGGTTGATGAACGCATGGCGGCCTACCCGTGCAGCGGCGAAATCAACTACAAGGTCGACGACGTCAAATCCATCATCGCCAAGATCCTGGAACACTACACGCCGTCTTGCTCGAACATCGACAGAACCGACGGCATCAGCCTTGAGTTCGCCGAATGGCGTTTCAACCTGCGCGGCTCCAACACCGAGCCGCTGCTGCGTCTGAACGTCGAGAGCCGTCGTGATCCAGCCCTTGTAGAAGTCAAGGTCAAAGAGATCGAAGCGCTGATCAACGGCAAGTGATGCACCGGGCGCGCGGTCCCTCTTGCTGATTGGCGGGGCCGCACGCCAATCGTCTACAATGGCGCCGCTGTTTCGCAGCGGCCGTCATGATGGACGGCGAATTCTTATGTGCATGGATCGGATATGACCAGAAAAATCCTGGTAACAGGCAGTTCGGGATTTTTGGGAACAGCGCTGGTTGACCACCTTGCACACCTGCCCGACGCGCACATTTTCGCGGTCAGCAGACGGGCGACGCCCCATTCTTCTCCAAACGTGACGACGGCCAGTGTTGCCGGGCTGACTGCCGACACCCCATGGCAGGAAGTTCTGCACGGCGTCGATACGGTCATTCACGCCGCAGCGCGGGTGCATGTCATGCACGACACCGCGGCCGATCCGCTTTCGCTGTACCGGGAGGTCAACACCCTCGGCACGCTGAATCTGGCTGAGCAGGCCGCCGCCGCAGGCGTCCGGCGTTTCATCTTCATCAGCACGATCAAGGTCAACGGTGAGTCCACCGCGCGGGGCGACTGCTTTCGTCCGGACGACGCGCCCAATCCGAGCGACCCCTACGCCATCTCCAAGCACGAAGCGGAACAAGGCCTTCTGGCCCTGGCCACGACCTCGGCAATGGAAGTGGTGATCATCCGCCCGGTGCTGGTTTACGGCCCCGGCGTCAAAGCCAACTTCCTGCAACTGATGCGCACGTTGCGCAAAGGCGTGCCGCTGCCGCTGGGCGCGGTGAACAATGCGCGTAGCCTGGTCTCGCTGGACAACCTGACCGACCTGATCCGCGTCTGCATCGATCATCCTGCCGCCGCGAATCAGGTCTTTCTGGTCAGCGATGGCCAGGACCTCTCCACGACCGAACTGGCCAGCCGCCTCAAGGCGCAGATGGGGGCATCGGGTTGGCTCATTCCCGTACCCGAATCCCTTATCATGCTCGGCGCCACACTGTTGGGTCGCAAATCGGCGGCCGAGCGTGTGCTGGGTTCGCTGCGCGTGGACATCAGCAAAACCCGCGAGCGGTTGCAGTGGCAGCCGCCGGTGTCGGTAGAGGACGGCCTCAAGAAGACCGTCGAGCATTTTCTGGTGACGGATCGAGCATGAATTATTGGTGGGTCGCGGTTGCGGTTGTCGTGTTTTCGTTTGCGCTGACGCATGTATTGCGACGCTATGCGCTGCACAAAAGCTTGCTTGATATCCCGAACGGTAGAAGCTCCCACACCCTTCCCACGCCACGGGGCGGCGGCGTGGCGATTGTCATCAGTTATCTGGTCGCGCTGGTCTGGATGCTATGGGCGGGGCTGATGGGCCGCGACCTGTTCCTGGCCATGTTCGGCGCGGGCGCGTTGATCGCGGCGCTGGGGTTTCTCGACGATCACGGCCATATCGCCGCGCGATGGCGCCTGCTGGGGCATTTTTTCGCAGCGGCGTGGGCGTTGTTCTGGCTGGGGGGGCTTCCGGCAATCAGCGTGTTCGGCATGACCCTCGATCCGGGCTTGATCGTTAATGTGCTGACGGCGTTCTACCTGGTGTGGCTGCTCAATCTGTATAACTTCATGGACGGCATCGACGGCATCGCCAGCGTAGAGGCAATCTGTGTCTGCGTTGGCGCTGCGATCATCTACGCCCTGAGCGGCGTTGCCACTCTGGTGTGGCTGCCGATCCTGTTGGCGTGCGCCGTCGCGGGGTTTCTGTTCTGGAATTTTCCTCCGGCGAAGATCTTCATGGGCGACGCCGGCAGCGGATTCCTCGGCATTATGCTCGGTTGTCTGTCACTGCAGGGGGCGTGGATTTCCTCGCAGTTCTTGTGGGTATGGCTTATTCTCCTCGGGGTTTTCATCGTAGACGCTACAGTAACCCTCATCCGTCGGCTCGTTCGGGGCGACAAGGTCTATGAGGCGCACAGAAGTCACGCTTACCAATTCGCCTCGCGACGGTTTGGCAAGCACCTTCCGGTGACGTCCGCAGTCGGTGTAATCAATCTGTGCTGGCTGTTGCCGGTCGCTGTGTGTGTCGCCCGTTTCGGGCTGGATGGCGCACTCGGCGTGATCATTGCTTACGCTCCATTGCTCGCTCTGGCAGTCATCTTTAAAGCAGGGGCGCTTGAAAAGGGCTGAGCCCGGACATTGGCGCTGATGCTGTTGATCCGATTCCCCTGTGGGGCAGGAATCAATGGCCGGTGCAGGGGTCGACTGAAAGGAGTTTGAACGCGTGCTTGAGGGGATGATGGGAAAAATACGCACTTCGCTGCTGGCGTTGCCTCGCCGGCACAAGCGGATCATGCAGGTCGCCGCAGACGTCTGTCTGATCTGGTTCGCGTTGTGGATGGCGTTTGTCGTCCGCCTGGGCATCGATGAACTCATCAACCCTTTGGAAATCCATACCTGGCTGTTCGCAAGCGCGCCTGTGGTCGCGATCCCGTTGTTCATTCGTTTCGGCATGTACCGCGCGGTGATGCGCTATTTCGGCAACGACGCGCTGATCGCGATCATCAAAGCCGTCAGCCTGTCGGCCCTGATTCTCGGGGTCGTGGTCTATCTCTACAGCAACCACCAGCATGTGGTGCCGCGATCGGTGATGTTCAATTACTGGTGGCTGAGCATGGTCATGATCGGTGGCTTGCGCCTGGCGATGCGTCAGTATTTTCTCGGTGACTGGTTTTCCGCCGCTCGCCATGTGCCCTTTGCAACCCGCGACGATGGCCTGCCAAAAGTCGCCATCTACGGTGCCGGCGCGGCAGGTAACCAATTGGTCGCTGCACTGCGCATGGGCCGGTCGATGCGTCCGGTAGCGTTCATCGACGACGACGACTCGATCTCCAACCGGGTCATTTCCGGGCTGCTGGTCTATAAGCCCAAGCACATTCAGCAGATGATCGACGTCACCGGCGCCCAGGAAATCCTGCTGGCGATTCCGTCGTCGGCACGAGCCCGTCGCCGGGAAATCCTCGGCTTCCTGGAAGGCTTCCCGCTGCATGTTCGCAGCGTACCGAATTTCTCTGATCTGGCGGCTGGTCGAGTGAAGGTTGACGATCTCCAGGAAGTCGACATCGCCGACCTGCTCGGGCGCGACGCCGTGCCTGCGCAAGAGGAACTGCTCGAACACTGCATCAAGAACCAGTGCGTACTGGTCACCGGGGCCGGGGGGTCGATCGGCTCGGAGCTGTGCCGGCAGATCCTGCTGTTGAAGCCGACCACGCTGTTGCTGCTCGATCACAGCGAATTCAACCTGTACACGATTCTTACCGAGCTGGAGCGGCGGGTGGCCCGCGAGTCGCTCAAGGTCAAACTGCTGCCGATCCTGGGCTCCATCCGCAATCACGCCAAGCTGCTGGATGTGATGAAGACCTGGCAGGTCAACACCGTGTACCACGCGGCGGCCTACAAGCATGTGCCGATGGTCGAGCACAACATCGCCGAAGGCGTGCTCAACAACGTGGTCGGTACGCTTAACGCGGCCCAAGCGGCGCTGCAGGCGGGCGTGGCCAACTTCGTGCTGATTTCCACCGACAAGGCCGTGCGTCCGACCAATGTGATGGGCAGCACCAAGCGCCTGGCCGAGCTGACGTTGCAGGCACTGAGCCGGGAAACCGCGCCGGTCATGTTCGGCGACCGCTCCAATGTGCATCAGGTCAACAAGACGCGATTCATTATGGTGCGGTTCGGCAACGTACTGGGTTCATCCGGCTCGGTGATTCCGCTGTTCCATCAGCAGATCAAATCCGGTGGCCCGCTGACGGTGACGCACCCGAAAATCACCCGCTACTTCATGACCATCCCGGAAGCGGCGCAGTTGGTGATCCAGGCCGGCTCCATGGGGCAGGGCGGCGACGTGTTCGTGCTCGATATGGGCGAGCCGGTGCGCATCATCGAGCTGGCCGAGAAGATGGTGCACCTGTCGGGCCTGAGCATCCGCTCGGAGCACAATCCCCAGGGCGACATTGCCATTGAGTTCACCGGTCTGCGGCCTGGCGAGAAGCTCTATGAGGAGCTGTTGATCGGCAACAACGTGGCGGCGACTCGCCACCCGATGATCATGAGCGCGCAGGAAGACTTTCTGTCGTGGGACGTCTTCAAGCAGAGCCTCTCGCAGCTGCTCAAGGCACTGGACGACGACGATTACACCCGCGTTCGGCAGATCCTCGGCGACACCGTCGCTGGCTATGCGCCAGAGGGCGATATCGTCGACTGGATTCATCAGCAGCGTCGCCGGGAACCGTAGACGCTCGCGTTCCGGAAACCTTTTCTTACGCAGCGACATGGGGCACTGCAACCGGCGCGAGGCCCGGCGGTACGGGGCCTGCGAGTCGATACATATCCGGTCACCGATCCCTGCGTTGACGGTCTGTCGCCATCGGCTAGGTTTGGGAAGCAGCTCAGGAATGCTGCTTCCACTTACGATGCCCATGGAGCATGACTCATGCGTACTTCTTATCTGTCCTCCCTGATCTTCGCGCTGCTGGCGGGTACGTCCCTCGCTGTGACTGCCGCGCCTTCTGCCACCCCTGCCGTCACCCCGGCAGACGCCACCCAACCTGCCATTTCCGCGCCAGCGGGTGCACAGGGCTCAAAGGTTAATCTTAACGCCGCGAGTGCGGAAACCCTTCAGAAAGAGCTGTCCGGGATTGGCGCAGCCAAAGCCAACGCCATCGTTGCTTACCGTGAAGAACACGGCGGATTCACGGCCGTGGATGAGTTGATCGAAGTGAAGGGCATCGGCAAGGCGCTGCTGGACAAGAACCGCGACAAGCTGGCAATTGACTGAGACCCCATGAGCCCAAGGCCGATCTTTTGATCGGCCTTTTTTATGCCCTTCATGACTCCAGGCGCACCGTTTACCCACCAACATAGAAAAATGTCGACCGACATATTATTTTTTAAATTACGGGCGTAATATCCCTCCGCAGCTACGCTCACTTTCCCACGGAGAACGTTCATGACTACTCAGACTCAAGGCAAAGCTGTCATCACCGGCGCGTCGTCGGGCATTGGCTTCACCTATGCGGACCGCCTGGCGCAGCGCGGATTTGATCTGCTGCTGGTGGCCCGTGACCAGTCGCGACTGGAAGCACTGGCGACGGATCTGCGCGCAAAACATTCGATCAATGTCGAGGTGATCAAAGCCGACTTGACCCGGCCCGCTGATGTCAGCGTCCTCGAGCAGCGTCTGCGCTCGGACGCATTGATCACGCTGCTGGTGAACAACGCCGGGGTTGCGCTGAGCACGCCCCTCGCCGAATCGGATCTGGGCGAAGTGGACCGTCTGATTCAACTCAACATCGTTGCGCTGACCCATCTGGCGTCCGCCGCAGCCGCCGGTTTTGCGGCGCGCGGTACCGGCGCGATCATCAATATTGCGTCGGTGGTGCCACTGTTGCCGGAGCGCTTCAACGCGGTGTACGCCGCCAGCAAGGCGTACGTGTTGAGCCTGACCCAGTCGCTCGCTGCCGAGATGAGCGAAAAGGGCGTGCAGGTTCAAGCCGTGCTGCCCGGCGCCACTCGCACTGAAATCTGGGAGCGCGCCGGTCTGGACATCAACGCCTTTCCGCCGGAAATGGTCATGGACGTCAACGAGATGGTCGACGCTTCGCTGGCCGGGTTCGATCAGAAAGAGCTGATCACCATTCCATCGTTGCCGGATGCCGCTGACTGGCAGGCCTTCACCCAGGCACGCCTGGCGCTGGGCCCGAATCTGTCGCTGCAGCACGCGGCGCAACGTTATAAAACGGCTGGCGCTTAACGGTGTCGGCGACTGCCAAAAATGAGGAAAAGGTGAACCCATGAGCGAGCGTCGCATCGTAGTGACGGGTATGGGGCTGGTGACGCCATTGGGCTCCGGCGTCGAAGCGGTATGGAAGCGATTGCTTGAAGGCCGCTCGGGCATTGTGCAGTTGCCTGAGCAGACGGTGGCTGACCTGGCAGGCAAGGTCGGCGGCCCGGTGCCGACCCTGGAGCAAGACCCTGAAGCCGGGTTCGACGCTGACGCCGCCGCGCCGCCCAAGGAGCAGAAGAAGATGGACCGCTTCATCCTGTTTGCCCTGGGCGCTGCGCAGCAGGCGGTCAAACAGGCAGGCTGGGCGCCATCGACTGAAGAGGAGCGGGAGCGTACTGCGACCATCATTGGCGCCGGCGTAGGTGGTTTTGGTGCCATCGCCGAGGCGGTTCTCATTACGGATACCCGTGGGCCGCGGCGGTTGTCGCCGTTCACCATTCCTTCGTTTCTGGTCAATCTGGCGGCCGGGCATGTGTCAATCCAGCACGGTTTCAAAGGCCCGCTGGGCGCGCCGGTGACGGCATGTGCGGCGGGCGTTCAGGCGATTGGCGATGCCGCGCGGCTGATCCGCAACGGGGAAGCGGATGTGGCCATCTGCGGTGGCGCCGAAGCCTGTATCGATCGCGTCGCCTTGGGTGGTTTCGCTGCCGCGCGGGCGCTTTCCAATGGCTTCAATGACACACCGGAGCGCGCCTCACGGCCCTTCGACCGTGACCGCGACGGCTTCGTCATGGGCGAGGGCGCGGGGATCATCGTCATCGAAACCCTGGAGCACGCACTCGCTCGCGGTGCAACGCCCATCGTTGAACTGGTCGGTTACGGCACCAGCGCGGACGCCTATCACCTGACGGCCGGGCCTGAAGATGGCAGTGGCGCGCGTCGGGCGATGCAGGCAGCGATTCGGCAGGCCGGCATTCAGCCCTCCGATGTCCAGCACGTCAACGCCCATGCCACGTCCACCCCGGTGGGCGACAAGGGTGAAATGGCGGCGATCAAAACGGTGTTCGGTGACCAGAATGGCGTCGCGGTGACGTCGACCAAATCAGCCACCGGGCACTTGCTCGGCGCGGCAGGCGGCATCGAGGCGATTTTCACGGCGTTGGCGATTCGCGATCAGATCGCGCCGATGACGCTGAATCTGGAGAACCCTGATGAGGCGGCGGCAGGCATCGACATCGTCCACGGCAAGGCACGCCCGATGGACATCGAGTACGCCCTGTCGAACGGGTTTGGCTTCGGCGGTGTGAACGCCAGCGTGCTGTTTCGTCGCTGGCATCCCTGAGCGGTGCTGAGACAAGCAAGACACTTCCCTGCCGCGAGAAGGGCAGGGAAGTGAGCGTCAGCCTTCGATCAGTTGCTTGAGCTGATCGCGGGTGGTTTCCAGAATTCGCTCGGCCAGCGCCGGATCTTTTGCGCTGCGCGCCAGCACCATGGCCCCCACCAGCCCGGACATCAGCATTACGCTCTTGTCGCTGTTTTGCCCATCGGCTGGCATGCCTGCTTCGAGGGTGGCGAGCATGCGGTTGATCAACTCGTCGGTAATCTCGCTCGGTTGCCCGCGCTGGCCCAGCTCGGACGCCATGGTCGGCAGCGGGCAGCCCTTTTCCGGGTGATCGCGATGGGCGGTCGACAGGTACATGTCGATGAACGCCTGGGTCGAGCTGTCTTCGGCCAGTTTCTCGGCACGTGAGGCCTGCAGCTGGTCGACGGCGCAGCGCAGGGATTTCTCGACCAGATCGTCCTTGGATTTGAAGTGGGCATAAAAACCACCGTGGGTCAGGCCCAATGCCTTCATCAAAGGCTGCAAACCGGTGGCGCCGATGCCGTCACGGCGAAAGCGTGCGGCGGCTTCCTGAAGGATGCGCTGGTGGGTCTGGGCTTTGTGATCTTCGGCGTAACGCATGGAGCGAGCCTCCTGACTGTGGCTCTTGAAATGGTGATCGACATTTTTACACGGATGACTCGTCGACGCAGTACCCACGTTGTCACGCGCGTCGCCACCGGTCAGGAGGCCCCACGCCAGACGGCCTCACTCATGCGCAGCTATTTGGGACCCATCATCTTCGCCAGTGCCTCAGGCCGGGGCGCGCCTTGTTGCTGCTGAAGGTGTCCGGCCTCGTCCTTGTAGAAGATCGACGGGGTGGCTGACAGGCCCATGTCTTCCATCAGTTTCATGTTGGCGTCGAGTTTGGCCTGAATGTCTTTGGGGATGTTCTGCATGGCCTTGAGCGTGCTGGCTTTGCCCGCCTGTTCGTGGTTCTGCAAGGCCACTTCCGGGTTCGCGTCGGCCAGCAGGCTCGCGGCTTTGGCGGCGCTGTCTTCGCGAATCACGCCGACCATGATGTGACGCAATTGCACGTTGCCGGACTTCACCCAAGGCCGCGCCTGCTCCCAGAACAGGTTGCAGTATGGGCAGTTGGCGTCGCTGAACAGGTAGATGACTTTGGGCGCGGTTTTGGCGCCGTCGGCGATCCAGGTGCTGTTTTCCATGCGACTCCACATCGCCTCGGCCATCGGTCCATAGACCAGCTTCTGCAGGGGCGCGGTGCTCAGGTCCTCGCCCTTTTCATCGAACAGATTGCCGGCCAGCACGTGCGTGCCGTCAGGGGTCAGGTACAGCGCCATGCCTTGATTCTGATACTCGGCGGCATAACCCTTCAGCCCGCCCGGTGCGTCGAAGCTGCCTTTGATGGTTGCGCCCTTGGCTTCGAGCGCCTTGATCGGGGCGGGGAGATCTTCGGCGTGAACCAGCGCGCCTGGCAGGCTGAGCGAAACGGCGATGGCGATAAGCGCAGGGCGCATGAAGTTCATGGGGTGGTCCTTGCAGAGAGGAGGCAGACATGCGCTGATGCTGCGGGAAGAGTGTGTGCAGCGCGTGCTCGGTTGCCCGATGCTGAGCAGCGGCGATTAACAGTCGATTAACCCTACGGGGCGCGTCGTGTCTGCGGCGGCTGGTGCATAATCCGCCGTTAATCCCTCTGCGCTTCAATCGCCTTTTTTTCGGGGCCGACCATGCACGTACTGCTTTGTGAAGACGACGACCTGATTGCCAGCGGCATCGTCGCGGGCCTCGACGCCCAGGGCCTGACGGTGGATCGCGTGGCCACGGCCTCGTCCGCGCGGGCGATGCTGTCGGCCGCACATTTCGACGTGATGATTCTCGACCTCGGCCTGCCCGATGAAGATGGCCTGAAGCTGTTGCGGCAGTTGCGCCAGCAGGGGGTCGAAATCCCGGTGCTTATTCTCACCGCTCGCGACACCGTGACCGACCGCGTCGACGGCTTGCAGGCCGGAGCGGACGATTACCTGCTCAAGCCCTTCGACCTGCGTGAACTCAGCGCGCGCCTGCACACCCTGGTGCGCCGCATGGCCGGGCGCAGCGTCAACGTGATCGAACACGGCGTGCTCAGCTACGACCCGAGCAGCCGGGAAACCCGCCTTGCCGGTCAGCCGGTTGATCTCTCCCGTCGTGAACAGGCCTTGCTGCAAGCGTTACTCAACAACAGCGGCCGCGTGCTTTCTGGCGAACAGTTAAAGGACTGCGTGTACGGCTTCGGCGACGAAGTCGAGAGCAACGCCCTTAACGTTCACATTCACCACCTGCGGCGCAAACTGGGCGGCCGGATCATCGAAACCGTCCGCGGTCTGGGCTATCGCCTCGGCCCGGCCGGCCTTGATTCGGAGTCAGCGCCATGATGAGCCTGCGCACGCGGCTGAGTCTGATCCTGGGCTCGGCGTTCATCCTGATCTGGGTGCTGGCCGCAGCGTGGATGCTGAGGGACTTGCGCACGCAGATGATGCAATCCCTCGATCAACGCCTTGAGGCCTCGGCGCGCATGGTGGCCGGGCTGCTCGAACAGATGCAGATGCCCACCGGCAGTGAAACCCGCTCGCTGCGGGCCGACGATCCGGCGCTGCCCAGTGGCATGGCCTGTCAGCTGAGTTCCCTGCGCGGGCAGGTCCTGGCGCGCACCGACAGCTCGCCGAGTGAACCGCTGAAGGCCGACGCCAGCGGCTTCCATGACCAGATGATCAACGGCGACCACTGGCGCGTGTACACGATGATGCATGACAACGTGCGGGTGACGACCGCCGACCGGCAGATCGAGCGCGACGTGCTGGGGCATTCGGTGCTCCTGGCGGCGTCGGTGCCGGTGCTGGTCGCGCTGTTCGGCAGTCTGGCGCTGGTCTGGTTCGGCATCAGCCGGGGGCTGGCGCCGCTCAACCGCATGCGCGACGCCTTGAATCGCCACAGCGCCGACTCGGTCGAACCGCTGGACGTGCCGAACCTGCCCAGTGAGTTGCAGCCACTGCTGGTCAGCCAGAATCAGCTGTTTCAGCGCATCGCCCAGACCCTCGAGCGCGAGCGGCGGCTGACCGGGGACGCTGCCCATGAACTGCGCAGCCCGCTCACGGCCATCAAGACCCATCTGCAAGTGGCGCGCATGACCGACGGCCAGAAGCGTGACACGGCGCTGGCCCATGCGGAGGAGGGCGCCGACCGGATGCATCGCACCCTCGAACAGCTGCTGCTGTTGGCGCGGGTCGAGGGCAGCCTGTCGTTTGACGACGGAGTGCAGTGCGACGCCGAGCAGGTCGCGCGGCTGGCCATCCACGATGCCAGTCACGGCGACGAACAGCGCATCGAACTGATCCTGCCGTCGCAGTTGTCCCGCGCCGCCGTGCAGATGCCGGCGGCACTGGCGGTCGCCGCGTTGCGCAATCTGCTGGACAACGCGCTGCGCCACAGCCAGGCCGATGCGAAGGTGGAACTGAGTGTCGAAACCTTCGACGGGCAGGCCCATTTCCGCGTTCGCGATCACGGCCCCGGCATTCCCGAGCCGGACCTGGACAAGCTCACCCAGCGCTTCTGGCGCAACGGCAAGAGCCCCGGCGCCGGGCTGGGATTGGCGATTGTTCAGGCCATTGTTCAGCGTTGCGCGTGCTCGCTGCGCTTTGACAGCCGTCACGACGGTTTGCGGGTGGAGCTGAGCATGCCGTTGCGGCGGGATGTCGCAGGCGAGTGACGTGTGGGAAGGGTCTGAAAGTGGAGTCGGCCGACGTTGGACGTCAGGCCGAGGGTTTGCTGAATGTTCGCTACTCCGGCATGGCCGAAGAGTGGTGGGAGGTAATCAGCCATTGGTTATTCACAAGTGCGTAAGTAAAGGTGTACCGCGCCTGGACTTCTGAATTGTCGCTGAAACGAAACGTGTAAAGGCCGGTATCGATTGCGCTATTGCAACTTGTAATAACAGTGCTGCTGTCGAGGGTGCCGACCGGTTTGTTTTTAAGGAAGTGATTGAAGTAATCGACTTTGCCGGCAAGATCTGTTCTGGGCTGGTTGGAGAGGGTCGGCAACAGCACGGCGTCTGGCGTGTAGTTCGCGGCGACCTTTCCGGAATCGCCAGTCTGCAGTGCGTTGTTCCAGCGGTCGAACAGGATTTTCGCTTGTTGCTCATCAAGTGTTGCGCATTGTGCGGGAGCGTTGTTTGCACTCGCGTAAGTGCTTGCAGTGAGAAACGTGATGACGGCAAAAGTCTTGAGCACGCGTTACCTTCCATGGGCGGTTGAATGTGGGACGAGAGCCTAATGGAGGGTTAACGGAAGTTGTACTCCCATGGATTTACAATACGTTTCGCACACTAATTCGTCCGTTTTCGGTGTGGGAATTGTCTGGTTTGTTAGGTAAGAAGCGTTGCTGATTTGTGCAGGAAGTTAAGCGGGTTTGTAACTTCCATCATCCGGCCCCGCAGGCTTTTGGTCCGACAAGCCTTTGATTCTGCTCTCTAATCCCGGACAATCGCGCCCCTTTCCCTGTAGAGAACCGGTCAGGGGCGCCGACTGCCACGTTTTTCGACGCGCTTTTGACCATGTAGCTATCACCGGCAACGGAGAATCGACCGGATGAATGATCAGGCCAACAGCGTCGAACACACCGTCGACGCCGCACCCGCGAGCGTGACTACCTGGAACCGCAACGACACCACCTGGATGCTCGGACTGTTCGGCACCGCCATCGGCGCGGGCACGTTGTTTCTGCCGATCAACGCGGGCATCGGCGGGTTCTGGCCGCTGGTGATTCTGGCCCTGCTGGCCTTCCCGATGACCTTCTATGCGCACCGCGGGCTGACCCGGTTCGTGCTCTCGGGCCGGGATGGCGCGGACATCACCGAGGTGGTCGAGCAGCATTTCGGCAAGAAAGCCGGTGCCCTGATCACGCTGCTGTATTTCTTCGCCGTGTTTCCGATCCTGCTGATCTACAGCGTGGCGCTGACCAACACGGTCGGCAGTTTCATGGAGCACCAACTGCACGTGCAGCCGCCGCCGCGAGCGCTGCTGGCGTTCGTGCTGATCCTCGGCCTGCTGGCGGTAGTACGTTGCGGTGAGCAGATCATCGTCAAGGCCATGAGCCTGATGGTGTACCCGTTTATCGTGGCCTTGCTGTTCCTCGCGGTGTTCCTGATTCCCCACTGGAACGGCGGCATTCTCACCACGGCAAGCAGCCTTCCGGCACCTTCGGCGCTGCTGCACACGCTGTGGCTGGCGATTCCGGTGATGGTGTTCTCGTTCAACCATTCACCCATCATTTCGGCGTTTGCCGTCGACCAGAAGCGCCAGTATGGCGAGCAGGCCGAACCCCGCAGCGCGCAGATCCTGGCCCGTGCCCATCTGCTGATGGTGGTCATGGTGCTGTTCTTCGTCTTCAGCTGCGTGCTGACCCTGGCGCCGGAGCAACTGGCGGAAGCCAAGGCGCAGAACCTGTCGATCCTGTCCTATCTGGCCAACCATTTCAGCAACCCGACCATCGCGTTCGCGGCGCCGTTGATTGCATTCGTCGCGATCACCAAGTCGTTCCTGGGCCACTACATCGGCGCCAGCGAAGGCCTCAAAGGTCTGGTGATAAAGACCGGCCGCCGTCCTTCGCCACGTACGCTGGACCGGCTGACCGCAGGCTTCATGCTGGTGGTCTGCTGGCTGGTGGCAACCCTCAACCCAAGCATTCTCGGGATGATCGAAACCCTTGGCGGCCCGGTGATTGCGGCGCTGCTGTTCCTCATGCCGATGTACGCCGTGCGCAAAGTGCCCGCCATGCGCCGCTACGCGGGAAAACTGTCGAACGTGTTTGTGGTGGTGATAGGGTTGATCTCGATCTCGGCGCTGGTTTATTCGTTGATGCAGTGATCAACAATCGCAGTCAGGGAAGCGGCGAACATGGCCAATAGCGACACACTCGATTTTACCCTGCGCCCTGCCACGCAATCGGATGTGCTCACGATTGCGGTGTTGGGGATGCAGGTGTTCATGGATACCTATGCGACCGAGGGCGTGCGTGACGCCATCGCTCGGGAAGCGCTCGAGTCGTTCGCGCCCGAAACCATTTCTTCGATTATCGAGCGGCCTGACTCCATATTCCTGCTCGCGGAAGTCGATGAGCATCTGGTCGGCTTTACGCAGATCTGTCTGCAAACGGGTCACCCTCTGGTTAGCGACCAGCATGCGGCCGAGCTCAAGCGCCTTTATGTGCAGGAGCGATTTGCCGGGCATGGGATAGGGTGGCAGTTGCTCCGCAGCGCGGAACGTGAAGCAGCGGCCAGGGGCGCTTCAAAGATATGGGTGACGGTTTGGGCGAGGAACACCCGTGCCTTGCAGTTTTACCCTCGACAGGGCTACGAAGAAACCGGCATGGCGGTACATCGCCTGCAGGCTGAATCCCACCCAAACGTGTTTTTCTGCAAGTCGCTTAGCGTGTCAGGACATGTCCAGCCTGTGGTTTGACAGGGCGCCAGAGTGCGCCCCATGATCCTGCTCGTTTCTGATCGATTCAGCTCTCTATCGAGGCCTTATGTCCGCCAACCCCGAAGCATTCCCCGGCGAGCGTCAGCGTTTGATCTCCGAGCGTCTGGCCGTGCACGGTCGGGTGATTGCGGCGGAGCTGGCGGCCGAGTTCAATGTGTCCGAGCATTCCATTCGCCGCGATCTCGGCGCTTTGGCGTCCGCCGGCCTGTGCAAACGCGTGTACGGCGGGGCGATTTCGCTGGCGTCGGACGGGCCGATCGCTGCGCGAGTCGAGCATGAGCCCGGGCGCAAGCGTCAGTTGGGTATCGCGGCGGCGGGATTGATCAGCGCCGGGCAGCACGTGTTTATCGACGGCGGCTCGACCAATCTGGCGATCGCCAAAGCCCTTGATCCGCACATGCCGTTGACCGTCACCACCAACGCGCCGCTGATCGCCGTCGAGCTGATGAAGCTGCCGTCGGTGGAGGTGATTCTACTCGGCGGGCGGCTGAGCCCCGTCGCGGGCAGCACCTACGGCTTCACCACCATTCAGCAACTGGCCCACTTCAATTTCGATCTGTGCTTTCTCGGCGCCTGTGCGCTGGATGCGCTGAAGGGCGTAACCGCGTTCGACATGGACGTCGCCGAGTTCAAGCGCGCCGTGGTGGCGCGCAGCGGTCAGGTGGCGGTGGCGGTGATCAACGAGAAGCTCTCCAGCATCGCGCACTATCAGGTCGCGCAGTGCGAGGAAGTCGGCGCGCTGGTGGTCGAACACGACGCGCCCGATGACCGGCTGGACCTGTTTCGCGGCAAGGTCGCGCACATCGTTACGGCGCGGGCAGCGCACTGAGCACCGTCGATTCCTGCCAGGCAACGGTGCGATTGCGGCCTTGGTGCTTGGCGGCATACAGCGCGGCATCCGCGCGTTTGACGAAGTCTTCCATGGTCTGGCATTCCTGCGCTTTACAGCCATAAACCCCCAGGCTGATGCTGACGATGCCGATCGGATTGCCCTGATGTTCGAGGGCTCGGGTGAGCACGGCCAACCGGATCTTTTCCGCCAGGCTCACCGCGCCGTGCACGTCGCTGTAGGGCAGGAACACGGCCATTTCTTCCCCGCCGTAGCGCACCGCCAGGTCGCCGGTACGGTTGAGGTTGCTGCGAATGCACTCGGCCACGGCGACGATGCATTTGTCGCCGGCGACGTGGCCGTAGTTGTCGTTGTAGCTCTTGAAAAAATCGATGTCGATCATGATCAGGCTCAGCGGATGCAGGTTGGGCTCACCGTTGCGAAACTCCAGGCTGAGAATCTCCTGAAAATGCCGACGATTGGCCAGGCCGGTGAGGCTGTCCTGCAGCGCGAGTTTTTCCAGCGAGTGGCTGGCGATGCGCAGCTGTGATTCGGCGTTGAGGCCGAAACGGATCTGCTGGAACAGCAAGACGCCAAACAGCAAGTTGGCGACCACTACGCAGATGATGATCGCCAGCGAGCGCCATGCGTATTGCCGCCACTCGTCGAGTACTTCGCGCTGGGACAGGCCGGCGAGCACCACCATCGGGTAGCGGTCCAGTTTCTTGTATCCATACGGGCGCTGTTCGTGGTCAAGCATCGACACGACGTTCGCCGTGCCTTCGTAGTGTTCCCTGACGTGAAGACGGAACAATTCGCCGTCGGCGATGGACGTACCGCGTACGTTTTCGAGAAGCGGGCGTCGCGCCAACAAGGTCCCGTCGGCCATTGCCAGGGTGATGACACCATGCTTGCCGATGTCGAAGCGCTCGAAGAACCGTTCGAAGTAGTTCAGCTCGACGGTGGCCAGCACCACACCGGCGAAGTTGCCCATCTCATCGTTCACCCGTCGCGACACCGGGATGATCCAGTCACCGGTGGAACGGCTCTGGATGGCCGCCCCGATATGGGGGAGGGTGCTGTCGATGGATTGGTGAAAGCGGAAATATTCTCGGTCCGCGTTGTTGGCGTTGGCCGGCATGTGGTTGAGAGAGGTTGCCGCCCAGTTGCCGTCCTTGTCGTAGATGAACAGGCCCTGGATCTGCTCGACGCTGGCGGCCGTGGCACGCAGATAATCGTGCATGCGCGAACCACTGGCGGCGCCGAAGCCATCGAAGGAAAGCCGTTCGACCACCGACGACACGGCGATGTGGGCCTGGTCGAAGGCGTCATCGGCGTGCTGCGCCATTGAGCGCGAAAGGTTGGCGACGTTGGTATTGGCGATTTCCAGCTCGTGCATGCGCGTCTGGCGTAACTGCCAGACGGTGATGCTGGTGATGGAGATGCACACCAACAAGGTAAACAGCCCCGCCAGCCACAACACCGGCATGCGTTTGAGTCGTCGGTTTCTGACGCCGAACTCCGATCCTTCTACCTGTCTCAAACCCCACCCTCGCTGACTGCCACGATTTCAGACCCGCCACTGTGACGAACAATCCTCTCGTTCGGACACGCAGCATCGCAACAGCGACCCGTCTGACTCACAGCGTAGGACAAGTGCGGGATTTTGAAGGGAAATTTATGACGTATAAATCATCTGCGGGAGATGTGCTGCGGTGTGGGCGTGACGTGGTTATAGGGCCGTGTGCGAGTTTGGCTGATGTTGACATGTGGGAGCGAGCTTGCTCGCAAAGGGGCCAGTACATCCGCTAAATGTTCAGCGGGTGGAATGCCGTCTTCGCGAGCAAGCTCACTCCTACAGGGATCGCGTTCACCGGGCTATAACTGCGTTCTTGGGGCCGCGTGCGTTCCCAGCAATACGTTGCAGGTTATCAATCAAACCCGACGCCCTTGCACCTCATCCAGATTCGCCTGCCAGTCCTTCTGCGCCGTGGTGGTGTGTTCGGGGATCGGTGCCTTGAGCAGCACGAAGTAGGCGACCGCCGACAGCAACGCGACAATGGCGCTGACCGCGAAGGCCGTGGCAAAGGTGCCGGAATATTGCACGCTGAACCCGGTGACGATCGGCGCGATGGAGCCGGCGATGTAGCCGCCGAAATTCTGGATCGACCCCAGGGACGCCACGCGTTTGGTGTCGACCACGGTATTGACCACCATCCACGCCGTGGCGCTGGACAGGTTGATGCCGAACAGCGCCAGGCAGAGCAGGGCGACGCAACCGCTCAGGCCGGTGACGAACGTCAGCGGCAGGGTGAACACGGCGGCAAACACCAGCCCGCCGATCACTGTGTATTTACGGCTGTTGAGCACGCCGACGCCGCGCTTGACCAGCCGATCGCAGATTCGCCCGGCGGCAATGGTGCCGATCGCGCCGAACACGTAGGCGAACGACACCACCCAGGCGGTTTGGTAGGGGTCGAGGCCGTGTTCGCGCTGGAAGTAGCCGGGCAACCAGGTCAGTTGCAGCCAGAGCATGTAGATCACGCCCATGAAACCGAGGAACGTGCCCCAGGTGCTGCGGTGCTTGAACAGGTCGAGCCAGCCGGCGAAGAACGAAGCCTTCGGCCCGGCATCGGCCTGAACCACCTGAACGATCGGTTCGCGCCCCTCGGCTGCCAGCTCTTTCAGGTACTGCGCACGGCTTTTGTAGAACATCAGCCAGCACAGCGACAGCACGATGCCGAGCACGCCGGTGATGATGAACATCCCGCGCCAGCTGAAGTTGACCATGAACAGCGTCAGCAGCGGCGGCGCCAGGCACGGGCCGATGCAGGTGGCCGACCAGACGATGCCCGTCGGCGTGCCGCGCTCGTGCTCTTCGAACCACTCGTTGAGGGTTTTGGCGGCCGACGGAAACATCGGTGCTTCGCCAATCCCAAGCAAAACGCGCAGGGCGAAGAAGCCGCTAAAGCTGTTGACGAAGCCCGACGCCGTCTGCGCGATAGACCACACCATCAGCGCGCCACCCAATGCGATCTTGCTGCCGAGCTTGTCGATGATCATGCCCATCGGCAACTGCGCGAAGGCATAGGCCAGCGAGAACGCCGACAACAGAATGCCCATCTCTGACGGGCTGATGAGCATGTCTTTCTGGATCGTCGTGTTGGCAATGGACAGCGCGCTGCGGTCCAGATAATTGACCACGCCGAACAGCATCAGAAAGACGATGGTGATCGTCTGGTAGGTCTTGAGGGATTTCATTGCGCACCTTTTTTTATTGTTTTAAGGCTTGAAAGCTTTGTTCGTGTAGGACCGGCTTCAGCCGGGAAGGGGCCGGTTTGAGCACCATCGATCTTGCGGTGTGACGCTTGAAGAGCTTCCCGGCTAAAGCCGGTCCTACCAGGCGAACGCAGTCCAGCAGGCGAACGCATTTCCCTGTGGGACCGGCTTCAGCCGGGAAGGGGCCGGTGTGGGCACCATCCATATTGCGGTGTGACGTTTGAAAAGCTTCCCGGCTAAAGCCGGTCCCACGAAGAGCGTCGATTGCTCGACAGACCTCAGGTCACCGCACCGATGTGCCACGGAACAAACTCGTTTTGCCCATAACCGTGCTGCTCGCTTTTGCTGCGGGCGCCGGAGGCGATGTCCAGCATCATCTGGAACACATACGCGCCGCGTTCTTCAATGGTCGTGGTGCCATCGGCGATGCCGCCACAATTGACGTCCATGTCCTCCTGCTGAAATTCGAACACGCGGTTATTGGTCGCCAGCTTGATCGACGGCGTCGGCGCGCAACCGTACGCAGAACCGCGACCGGTGGTGAACGCGATCAGATTAGCGCCGCCGGCCACTTGCCCCGTGGCAGAGACCGGGTCGTAGCCGGGGGTGTCCATGAACACCAGGCCTTGGGCGCTAACGGCTTCGGCGTATTCATACACGCCCATCAGGTTGGTCGAGCCGGCCTTGGCCACGGCGCCTAAGGATTTCTCCAGAATGGTCGTCAGCCCGCCCGCCTTGTTGCCGGCGGAGGGGTTGTTGTTCAGCTCGGCGTTCATGCGCTGGCAGTAATCCTCCCACCAGTGAATCCGCTGGACGAGCTTCTCGCCGATGGGCTGACTGGCCGCCCGCCGCGTCAGCAAATGCTCGGCGCCGTAGATTTCCGGGGTCTCCGACAGAATCGCCGTACCGCCCGCCGCCACCAGCCGGTCCACCGCATTGCCCAGCGCCGGGTTGGCGGTGATGCCGGAATAGCCGTCGGAGCCGCCACATTGCAGACCGACGATCAAGTGCCGGGCGCTGACGGTTTCGCGGGTGATCCGGTTGGCCTGGGGCAGCAGCGATTGCACCTGGGCGATGCCGCTGGCGATGGTCTTCGACGTGCCGCCGGTGCCCTGAATGGTGAACGCACGTAGTTGATCACTGGCCTTCAGGCCCTGGCTGTCGAGCATGTCCTGGATCTGGTTGGTCTCGCAGCCCAGGCCCACCACCAGAACCGCCGCAAAGTTCGGGTGCACGGCGTAGCCCCCGAGGGTGCGGCGCAGCAGGTCGATGGCCTCGCCTTTGGAATCGATGGCGCAACCGGAGCCGTGGGTCAGCGCGACCACGCCGTCGATGTTCGGGTAGTCCGCGAGGGCCTCGGGGAAAATGTCACGACGGAAACGGTCGGCGATGGCACGGGCCACGGTGGCCGAGCAGTTCACCGAGGTGAGAATGCCGATGTAGTTGCGCGTCGCCACACGGCCGTCGGCGCGCACGATGCCTTGAAAGAACGCCTCGGTTTTCGGCGTCTCGTGGGCGTCGACGCCAAAGGCGTAGTCACGGGAGAAGTCGCCCATCTCGACGTTGTGCACATGCACGTGCTGCCCGGCCTCGATGGGCTGTGAAGCGAAGCCGATGATCTGGCCGTAACGCCGCAGCGGCTGACCCTGCTCGACCCGGACCGCCGCGACCTTGTGCCCGGAAGGAATCGGCTGCGAGACCGTGACGTTTTCTTCGTCCAGGCGCGTGCCTTCGTTCAGCGCCTGGCGAGCGATCAGCACGTTATCGAGGGGGTTCAGGCGGATGAACAGCGCGCTGCTGTCGAACGCGGCGGTTTTGGCAATGAGTTCCATGCGGCCTCTCATGACGGTGGCGGCCTGCGTCAGCAGTGCGAGGCGACGGCTCCCCGTGGGAGCGCACCGTGGCTGGCCGGTTATTGTTATCACGACGTACACGACGCCGCTTCATAAGCGCGGACGTTGTTGGCCGATTTTCAGCCACTCTATGAAGCCAGCGGGTAATTTCCCAATGAAAGGTTTCGATTACGCGATAACGCAGGGTTATCAATTCATGCCGCTATCGGAGACTTTAGAAATGTCAGCAGTGCCTTCACCGCTGCCGACATCGGTCGGGCTTTCGACGTCATCAGCCCAAGATTGGCCATGCTCAGCGGCAGCTCGACCGGCAGGATGGCGATCATGCCGTAACGGGCGTAATGCTCGGCGACGTCATTGGGCACCACGGCGACCATGTCCGAAGATTCGAGCATCGAGGTGGTGGCCAGAATCGAACGGGTTTCGATGATGTCCAGCGGCTCAATCAATTGCGCCGCCTGCAACGCGTTTTCAACCTGGCGCCGCATGGGGCTGCCGATGGGATGAAGGATCCAGGTCAGCGGCGCCAGCTCCGTCAGGGTCAGGCCGCTGTGGTCGACCAGCGGGTGCCCCGGCCGGGCGATGATGCGCATGCGTTCGCCCTGTTCGAACAGCTGAATGTCGAGGCTCTGGCCGTCGAGCTGATCCGGCAGCCGACCCAGCACCACATCGAAATCGCCACGAATCAGTGCAGGCAGCAGCTCATCGCTGGTGCCGACTTCCAGGGCGATGCGCACTTTCGGGTGCGCGGTCTTGAACGCCAGCACGCCGCGGGTCAGCAGCGTCGGCACCGGGCCCATGACCGTGCCGATGCGCACCATCCCCGTCGCCCCTCGTGCCAGCTCGGCCAACTGCGCTTCGGCGTATTCGAATTCATGCAGCGCGCCCTGGGCGTAGCGAATCATCACCTCACCGAATAGCGTCGGCTGCATGCCGCGCGGCAAGCGCTCGAACAGTTGCACGCCGAGGCGTTCTTCCAGCTGTTGCAACAACAGGCTGGCGGCGGGCTGGGTGGTGTGAATGGCAGCGGCGGCCTTGCGCAGATTGCCCAGTTCGCCCAACGCGTTGAGCAATGCGATCTGCCGGCTGGAAATTTTCAGCATCGGGAAGGTGCCAGGCAGACCAGCGGAGGGTAACGTGTCTGACATATCGGATTTGGTATCGATGATTAGGATTTGGCGATTATGCCTGTATCGCGGTTCGGCCTACAGTTGGCTATGACTGTAGGAGTGAACTTGCTCGCGATTGCGATTGATCAGGTACTGAAGCGTTGACTGGCACGCTGCAATCGCGAGCCAGGTGGAACGCCACCCCGGTCACTCCTACAGGTATGCGTTGCCACAAACAATAAGAGCCCACTATGCAGATCACCTCCATTTCCGTCCGCGACATCCGCTTCCCCACCTCCCTGTCCCTCGACGGCTCCGACGCGATGAACAGCGCGCCGGACTATTCAGCCGCCTATGTCGTGCTGCACACCGATTCGTCCGACGGGCTGGAGGGCCATGGCCTGACGTTCACCATCGGCCGTGGCAACGAAATCTGCGCGGCAGCGATTCACTCCCTGGCGCCCTGCGTGGTGGGGCTGACCCTGGAATCGATCACTGCGGACATGGGCGCCTTCTGGCACAGCATCACCGCAGGTGACAGCCAGTTGCGCTGGTTGGGGCCGGAAAAAGGCGTCATTCATCTGGCCACCGCCGCGCTGGTCAATGCGGTCTGGGACCTATGGGCCAAGGTCGAGGGCAAGCCGGTCTGGAAGCTGCTGGCCGACATGACCCCCGAGCAGTTGGTGAAATGCCTGGACTTCAGCTACGTCACCGACGCCATCACCCCCGAAGAGGCTATCGCGCTGCTCCGGCGCCAAGTGCCGGGCAAAGCGAAGCGCGAGGCCCAGATGCGGGAGGAGGGCTATCCGGGCTACACCACCGCGCCGGGCTGGCTGGGTTATTCGGAAGAGAAGATGCGCCGTCTCGCCCGCGAAGCCGTTGCCGAAGGCTGGACCCACATCAAGCAGAAGATCGGTTCGGACATCGAAGAAGACATGCGCCGCGCCGCGATCTTGCGCGACGAACTGGGCTGGGAGCGCACGCTGATGATGGATGCCAATCAGGTCTGGAGCGTCGAGCAATCGATCAGCAACATGCGCCGGCTGGCGGCGTTCGAGCCGTGGTGGATCGAAGAGCCGACCCACCCCGATGACATCCTCGGCCACGCGACGATCCGTCAGCGCATCGCGCCGATTGGCGTGGCGACCGGCGAGCATTGCCACAACCGGGTGATGTTCAAGCAGATGTTCCAGGCCGGCGCGCTGGATTTCTGCCAGCTCGACGCGGCCCGGCTGGGCGGGCTGAATGAAGTGCTGATCGTGCTGCTGATGGCGGCCAAATTCGACATCCCGGTATGCCCCCACGGCGGCGGCGTCGGGTTGTGCGAATACGTGCAGAACATCTCGCTGTTCGATTACATCGCCGTATCGGGCTCCCTGGACAAACGCGTGCTGGAGTACGTCGATCACCTGCACGAGCATTTCCTTGATCCGGTGGTCATCCGCCGCGGCCGCTACATGCCGCCGCAACGGCCGGGGTACAGCATCGAAATGCACGCCGAAACGCTGGAGCGGTATCAGTATCCCGATGGCGCAGTGTGGGTGGAGTTGGCTGCCAACAGATGATTTAAATGTTGGTCACTCCGTCTCACGGATGCTGCACGGTGGCGCAGCAAACATAGACCCTGTGGGAGTGAGCTTGCTCATGAAGACTGACTTTCAGCCATCAGAGAAAGTGGCTGAATGTCCCGGCCCCTTCGCGAGCAAGGTGGAGCGCCACCCCGGTCACTCCCACAGGTCCTCCGAACTGGCCGAAATATCGAGGCAGCCCACTATCCGTGGGAGTCGAGCTTGCTCGCGAAGACTGCGTTTCAACCGCTGAAAATTTAGCGGATGTACTGGCCCCTTCGTGAGCAAGCTCACTCCCACACGCTCGTCATCGCCACGAATATCGGTGACATGGCCCTATTTGAGAAACCCCGCGCTGCGCCAACAGACACCCCCATGTCGCTGTGGACACGGGCCTTTCCCGGGCATGACCGGTATGATCCGTCGCATCTACCCGACCACGGTGCGACATGAATTCCCCTGAGCCCGGCAACGTCATCCCTCCCGCCCATGCCCCCGTCACGCCGCCGGAGCGTGATCGGCTGTCGGCTTCGCTGCTCGGTGGCGGTTGCGAGCCTGACCCGCGCTTCACCCTCGCCAACGAACGCACCTTTCTCGCCTGGATCCGCACGGCGCTGGCTTTTCTGGCCGGTGGCATCGCGGTCGAAGCCTTCACCAGCGACGTGTTCAGCCCCGGCCTGCGTCGGGCCGTGGCGCTGTCGTTGCTGGTGCTGGCCTTGTTGGTGAGCGCCAGTGCCTGCGTGCGCTGGCTGAAAGTCGAGCGGGCGATGCGTCAACGCAAGCCGCTGCCGTTACCGGTGCTGGTGCCGATTCTGTCGATGGGGGGCGCACTGGTGGCGGCGGGGCTGATCGTCTTTCTGATTTACGGCGCGTCGTGAACCGGCGCGGACATGCCGTATCGTCGACGCCCTTGCGCCACGACGATCCCGGCCTGCAACCCGAACGCACACTGCTGGCGTGGCGCCGCACGCTGCTGACGTTGATCGGCGTGTGCCTGTTGTTCCTGCGCTGGATTCCGCCGTTTGGGTGGGTGGCCCTGCTGCCGGTCATCCTTTCCCTGATCGCGGGCATCCTGATCCAGATCGGTCTCAACGCCCGCTACCGCAAAAGCGCCCGAGGGATGACCCAAGAGCGCATCCCACCGCCGTTGCGTGAGGTGGCGGTGCTGGGTTGTACGGTGATGGTGTTGAGTCTGGTGGGGATTGTTGCGGTGGTGTCTGGCTGATCAATCTGATCAGGCAGACATCTATTTCTCCGGATTGACGCATCAGCCGCAACATAATTGGCCAGCAGGACCTGCCTCTTCCCGGCTGAAGCCGGTCCTGCAATGCCGGGAGACTCAATACGCCGCCACCAGCCCATCTTTCCTCGGATCGGTCCCGCCCACATACCCATGGGCCGTGCGCTGGATGATCTGCGCGCCGCCAAACGCAAACACGCCGCTCGGGTCTTCAACCTCCACATCGTGACCCCTGGCGCGCAGGGCTTCGATCACCTTCGGATCAAACGAGCGCTCCACCGCGACCTTCAGGCCTGACTCGATACGCCAGCGCGGTGCGTCGGCGGCGGCTTGGGGGTTCTGCTTGTAGCGCAGAATGCGCAGCATCATCTGCAAATGCCCCTGGGCCTGCATCGGCCCGCCCATCAGGCCAAAGGACATCAACGGCGTGCCGTCGGCGTTCATCACGAAGCCCGGAATGATGGTGTGAAACGGCCGCTTGCCCGGTGCCACGGTGTTGACGTGATCAGGGTCCAGGGTAAAACCCGCACCGCGATTCTGCAGGCTGATGCCCGTGCCCGGCACCACCACACCGGAACCGAAACCCATGTAGTTCGACTGGATGAACGAAACCATCATCCCGCTCTCGTCCGCCGCCGACAGGTACACCGTGCCGCCGGCCTTGGGCGCGCCGTGCAGCGGATCTTGTGCCTGTTCGCCTACCAACGCTGCGCGGTCGCGCAGGTACGCAGGGTCGAGCATGTGTTCAGCGGCGACGCGCATGTGATCGTTGTCGGTGACGTGCTGGTTGAGGTCGGCCAGCGCCAGTTTCATCGCTTCCAGCACAGGGTGCACGGTCTCGATGCTGTCCACCGGCTGCTCACCCACGCCCAGCGCTTCGAGGATGCCCAGACCCGCCAGCGTGGCAATGCCCTGACCATTCGGCGGCAGCTCGTGGACCACGGCACCGGCATACGGCACCGACAAAGTATCGATCCAGTCCACCCGGTGGTTCGCTAGATCTTCGAGGCTCATGACGCTGCCATTGGCGTTGGCGTGGCTGATCATCGCCTGGGCCAGCTCGCCGCGATAGAACGCTTCGCCCTTGGTCTGAGCAATCAGCTCCAGGGTTTTCGCGTGATCCTTCAGCGTGACTTTCTCCCCGGCCTTTGGCGCTTTGCCGCCTTGCAGAAAGCACTCGGCAAAGCCCGGTTGATCCTTCAGCAGTGCGGCGCCGCGCCGCCACAGTTCGGCGATGATTGGGGTCACCTGGTAACCGTCCCGCGCATAGCCGATGGCCGGTACGGCGAGGGTGGCGAAGGGTAGCTTGCCGTAGCGCTCGGACAACGCGACCCAGGCCGACACCGCGCCCGGCACCGTCACCGAGGCCCAGCCGCGCTGGGGCATTTCCTGCTGACCGGCAAAATGCTCCGGCGTCCAGGCGTTCGGCGAGCGGCCCGAGGCGTTCAGGCCCTGCAGCGTCTTGCCGTCCCAGACGATGGCAAAGGCGTCGCTGCCGATGCCGCAGCCGGTGGGTTCGACCACGGTCAGCACCATGGCGGCGGCGATGGCGGCATCAACGGCGTTGCCGCCGTGACGCAGCATGTCCAGCCCGGCCTGTGCGGCCAGGGGTTGGGAGCAGGCGACCATGTTGTTGCCCATCACCGGCGAGCGGGCGGACGCGTAAGGTTGGCTGTAATCCAGATCATCGAACATGCAGTCGTTCTCTTCTTGGCAGTTGATCGGTTATCGAGTGGGCGGCTTCGGCGGATGAGCGCGAGCGCTGTCAGCTTTTCGGGTCGAGGGCATCACGCAGCCCGTCGCCCAGCAGGTTGAAACACAGCACGGTGATGTAGATCGCCACACCCGGGGCGATGGACATCCACGGCGCCTGTTCCATGAAGTTCTTCGCGGTGTTGAGCATCGAGCCCCAGGACGGTGAGGGCGGTTGCTGGCCCAGGCCGAGGAACGACAGGCTCGCTTCCGCCAGAATCGCCGACGCGATGGTCAGCGTCGCTTGCACCACCAGCGGCGAGAGCACGTTCGGCAGCACGTAGCGCAGGATGATCCAGCGATCCGGCAGGCCGATGGCGCGGGCGCCCTCCAGGTAATCTTCGTGACGGATTGCCAGCACCTGACCGCGGGTCAGGCGCGAAAAGATCGGCATCGCCGACAGCCCGATGGCGATCATCGCGTTGCTCAGGCTCGGGCCGAGAAACGCGCCCAGGGCAATCGCCAGCACCAGAAACGGACATGACAACAGCGCTTCCATGATGCGCGAAATCACCGCGTCGAGTTTGCCGCCGAAGTAACCGGCCAACAGGCCCAGCGGCACGCCGATGACCATGGCAATCGCTACCGAAACCCCGCCGGCCAGCAACGAACTGCGCGCACCCCAGAGCAGGCGGGAAAACAGGTCACGTCCCAGCTCGTCGGTGCCCAGCCAGTAGATCAGCGACGGCGCCTTGCGCACGGCGAGGAAGTTGGCTTTCAGCGGATCATGGGGCGCAATCCACGGCGCCAGCAGCGCGGCAAGAATGAAGATGATCAGCACCACCGCGCCGACCACCGCGCCCTTGTTGGCGAGGAATTTCTTCACGAACGGCGAACGGGTGCGCGGCCGCAATGGTTCTTTCAACGGTGCCTGAGACGGCGCGTTCAGCGGCGCTGAAGGATGGGTCGCAATCGAAGTCATCAGGCAGTCCTCAGACGCGGATTGATCAGGCGGTAGAGCACGTCGGCCAGCAGATTCAGCAGCAGGAAGCCGATCGCGACGCACAGCACCACGCCTTGCACCACGGCGTAGTCGCGGTTGAACACAGCATCGACAATCATCTTGCCGAAGCCGGGAATGCTGAAGACCTGCTCGGTCAGCACCGCGCCCCCGAGCAATTCACCGAACAGCAGCGTGGTGAGCGTAACGATCGGCATCAGCGCGTTGCGCAAGGCGTGCTTCAGAATCACCGTCCGTGGAAACAGCCCCTTGGCCCGCGCGGTGCGCACGTAGTCGGCGCGCAGCACTTCGAGCATCGCGCTGCGGGTGTGGCGCATCAGCACGCCCGACAGCCCGGCGCCCAGCACGAAGGCCGGCAGGATCAGGGTTTTCAGGTTCTGCCCGACGTCTTCACCCAGAGGCACGAAGCCCGACGCCGGCAGCCACTGCAGCTTCACGGCGAAGATCATGATCAGCAAGATTCCCAGCCAGAAGTGCGGAATCGAGATCCCCGACAGGGCGAACACGTTGGCCGCGTAGTCCACCGACGTGCCCTTGCGCACTGCCGAGATCACTCCGGTGGGAATGCCGATCACCAACGCGATGATCAACGCCAGCACCGCCAGCTCGATGGTCACCGGCAGCTTCGACGCCAGCAGCACGGTCACCGGTTGTTCGGTGCGCAGCGAAGTGCCGAAGTCGCCCTGCAGGACATTGCCGACCCAGTGCACATATTGCAGCGGCAGCGGGTCGTTGAGCCGGTATTTCTCGCGCAGGTATTCCATCACCGCCGGGTCGCGCTCTTCACCCGCCATGGCCTGGACCGGATCACCGGGCAGCAGCTTTTGCAGGGTGAAGACGAACAGCGAAACCAGGATCAGCGTCGGAATGGCACTGAGCAGGCGTCGCAGGATGAAAGTCAGCATGACGAATCCTCGCGGCCGAAGCGGTTATCCACGGGCGCCGCTGTCATTTGAAAGCGACGTTGTTCAAGCGAATCAAACCATCGGGATTGGGCACGAAACCGGTGAGGTTGCTGCGCATGGCGATGATTCGTGGATCGAAATACAGGTAGCTGGTCGGCACGTCTTCGGCGAGCAGGCGCAGGGCCTCGAAGTAGATGGCCTGACGCTGGGCCTGATCATTCACGGTGCGCGCCTTGTTCAGCAGCTCGTCGAGTTTCGGGTCACAGAAATGCCCGTCGTTCTGGCCGCCCTTGCAGGTCACGAACTGGTGGATATCACCATCCGGATCAGGACGGCCCGACCAGGCGCTCATGCCGATCTGGAAGTTGCCGGTCTGTTGCTCGCTGAGCAGCGTGGCGTATTCGGTGGCGATCAGATTGACCTTGAAGCCGGCCTCTTCGGCCATCGCCTGAATGATCTGGCCGACCTGCTGGGCGATGGGGTTGTTGGCCACTTTCAGCTCGACGCTGAGGGGCGTCTTCACCCCGGATTCGGCGAGCAGTTTTTTGCTGGCTTCGACGTCGCGGGTCGGGACCGGCAGATCCTTGTCGTAATACGGGCTGTTTTTCGGGAACGGCTGGGCGCTTGGCGCGTACAGGCCTTCGAAGACCACCTGATTGATCGCGTCACGGTCGATGGCCAGCTCGAAGGCCTTGCGCACGCGCTTGTCCTTGCCCAGCGGGTTGTTGGCCTTGTCGCCGTTGTTGGTGTTGTACATCAACTGCATGTAGCCCAGGCCCGGCGTGCTGAACACCTGCACGTGGCTGTCCGCCTTGGCGGTCTTCACGTCGGTGGGCGCGACGCGCTCGATGATGTCCAGGTCGCCGGAACGCAGGTTCGCCAGGCGCACCGAGGTGTCCGGAATCGGCAGGAAAATCACCTTGTCGAAGTGGTACGCCTGCTTGTTCCAGTAGTTGTCGAAGCGCTCCAGCACGATGCGGTCCTGCTGCACGCGCTGAACGAATTTGTACGGCCCGGAACACACCGGTTTCGAAGCCACGTCGGTCGCCGAGGCCTTCGGTGCGAGCATCATCCCGGCGCGGTCCGACAGTTGCGAGATCAGCGTCGCGTCGGGCTGCTTGACCTTGATCGCCACGGTTTTCGCGTCGATCACCTCAACGCTGTCCACCGACGCCAGTTCGCTCTTGCGCAGGGAGTCGGGAAGGGTGCGGGCGCGGTCGAGGTTGAACTTCACGGCGGCGGCGTCGAACACCTCGCCGTCGTGGAAGGTCACGCCGTCGCGCAGGGTCATGGTCAGCGTCTTGCCGTCCTCGCTCCAGTTCCAGGCGGTGGCCAGTTGTGGCGCGTAGGTCAGGTCCGGGTTGACGTCGACCAGCTTGTCGCACAGCGCGGTGTAGACCAGACGCCCCGAGTAAGTGCGCGAGCGGTGCGGGTCGAGCATGTCAGGGTCGTCCTGAATGCCGATGCGCAGGGTGGTTTCGGCGACAGCCGCATTCGCAGCGAGTAGCAACAACGTGGTTGTCATCAGGTGGGCGAATTTCATGGCTGACTCTCCAGAGAAAGGGCTTGATGGCTTTTGAACAGGTTCAGGCGCTGGCTGTAGGCGGCGCTGGGCGTCGGCACGATCAGCGAACCGGCGCCGGCGTTGGCGATTTCGCGCCAGTAATGGCAGGCCACCTGACGCCCCGGCTCGACGGTTTCGAAAAGCGGTTTCACTTCGCGGCACAGCGCTTTCGCGTGGGGGCAACGGGTGTGAAAGCGGCAACCTGAGGGCGGCTTGCTCGGGCTTGGCATGTCGCCGCCGAGCAGCGGGCGCGGGCGGCGCAGGTCCGGGTGACTGACCGGCACCGCGGCCATCAGCGCCTGGGTGTAAGGGTGAAACGGCGTTTCGAACAGCGCGTTGACCGGCGCCAGTTCGACGATCTCGCCGAGGTACATCACGGCCACGCGGTCGCTCATGTGGCGGATCACCGCGAGGCCGTGGGCGACGATCAGCAGGGTCAGGCCGAACTGGTGCTTGAGGTCTTCCAGCAGATTGACCACCTGGGCCTGCACCGAGACGTCCAGCGCCGAGACCGGCTCGTCGCCGAGGATCAGCCGTGGCTCCGAGGCCAGCGCGCGGGCGATGCCGATGCGCTGGCGCTGACCGCCGGAAAATTCGTGGGGGAAGCGGCTGCCGTGCTCCGGCGCCAGACCCACCGTGCGCAGCAGCTCGGCAACCTTGTCCTGACGCGCGCTGCGGCTGTCGTCGCGGTGCAGCCAGATCGGCTCGCCGATGATCGATTCGACACTCATGCGCGGGTTCAGCGAGGCGAACGGGTCCTGGAAAATGATCTGCAGATCGCGGCGCACCTGACGCAGCTTGTCGGCGGGCAGATTACCGAGGTTGCGGCCTTCATAAATAACGTCGCCCGCAGTGGGCTTGAGCAGGTTCAACAGCACCCGGCCCAGGGTCGATTTGCCCGAGCCGGATTCACCCACCAGCGCCAGAGTCTCGCCCCGGCGCACGGCCAGGGACACCTCGTTGACCGCCTGCACCGGCGGCTTCTTGCGCTGGAACAGTCCGGCTTCGCTGTGAAAGTGTTTGCTCACCGCGATGCTTTCCAGAATCGGCTTTTCGAGGGCCGACTCCGCACTCCCGGTGTCGACGATTTGTTGTCCTGACAGGCTCATGCGCTGACTCCCAGATGCTGTTCAAGTGGCACGCGGATGCAGGCGGCGAAATGCCCGGCGGAGACTTCCAACAACGGCGGGCGGGCTTCCCGGCAGGCGCCGATGACGAACGGGCAACGGCTGGCAAAGCGGCAACCGGTGGGCATTTCAGCCGGCGTCGGGACGCGTCCGTTGATCGTCGCCAGCCGCCCTTCGCGAGGGCCGACCGAGGGCATCGAACCCATCAGTCCGATGGTGTAGGGGTGCTGCGGATCATCGAACAGTGTCTTCACCGAACCGCTTTCGACGACGCGCCCGGCGTACATCACGATGACCTCGTCGGCCACTTCGGCGACCACGCCGAGGTCGTGGGTGATCAGCATCATCGAGGTGCCGGTTTCGGCCTGGAGGCTGGCGACCAGCGAAAGAATCTGCGCCTGAATGGTCACGTCCAGGGCGGTGGTGGGTTCGTCGGCGATGATCAGTGCGGGGTCATTGGCCAGCGCCATGGCGATCATCGCGCGCTGACGCATGCCGCCGGACAGCTCGTGGGGGTAGGCATCAAGGCGCTGGAGGGCATCGGGCACGCGGACCTTTTCCAGCATTTCCAGCGCGCGCTGGCGGGCGGCGCTGGCGGACAGGCCCTGGTGGCGAATCACGCTTTCGGCAATCTGATCACCAATGGTGAACACCGGATTGAGCGAGGTCATCGGCTCCTGAAAGATCATCGCCATGCGATTGCCGCGTACGTCCAGCAGGCGCTCGTCGGACATGCCCAGCAGCGGCTCGCCCAGCAGGTTCGAAGCACTGGCCTGGACCGTCGCGGTGTCGGGCAGCAAGCCCATCAATGCCATGGACGTCACGCTTTTGCCGCAGCCGGACTCGCCGACGATGGCCAGGGTCTTGCCCGACTGAATGGCGAACGACACGCCGTCGACGACGTTGGCCGGTGCATCCTTGAAGCGCACGGTGAGGTCGCTGACGCTCAGTACCGATGGGGTGTTCGCGGGTGAAGCACTCATACGCTGGCCTCGAGGTCTTGCTGGATGACGTGATCGAGCGCCTGTTGCAGCGCACGCAGATGACCGCGCATGGCGGTGGCGGCCTTGGCCGGGTCGCGACCTTCGATGGCGCCGATGATGTCGTGGTGATCGTGGCTGTAGGTGCTCAGGCGGTCGGTGTTGCGGGCGCGTTGGCGCAGGTCGCGCCATGCCGGATCAAGCCGGATCGCGTCGAGCATTTCGAATATGTCCAGCATCAGCCGGTTGCCGGCGGCTTCAGCGATCCCGCGATGCAAGGCGCTGTCCCACAGCTCGATGCCTTCGGCGTCGGGTTCGCTGGCGTGTTGCTGATGGGTCGTGCGCTCGGCCAATCGGCGCAGGATCGCCATCTGTTCGCCGCTGGCGCGCAGGGCGGCCAGTGAGGCGAGCGCCGGCTCCAGATAGATACGGGCTTCCATGACCTCGCTGAAATTGGTCCGGCTCGACAGCTTGGCAAAGCTCATGGCCGCGCTCGGCGGGGTGGGGCCGACGAAAGTGCCCTTGCCCTGCCGCCGCCAGATATGACCCTCGGCTTCGAGCACCGCCAGCGCGCGGCGAATGGCCCGGCGACTGACGCCGAAATCCACTGCCAGGTCGCGCTCGGTCGGCAACGGCCGCTGGGGAAACGCCGCCTGCTGCGCAACCAGCTGGCGCAGCGCGTCGAGGGCCATCTTCGACGAAGTGTCGTGGGTTGCGTCGGTGTCGATGCTGTCCATCTGCGTCTCTCGTCACGGGGTGAACCGGAGGCCTGGCCGTTTTGTGAAGCACGGCTGGGCTGTAGAGGACGAGTGCAATAGCGATGCCAATGGAAATTGGTTCACTGGCGAGGTCCGATGGCCGGGCGTGCGGTCAGCCGTGCTCCCGGCGCTTCGGGCCAATCGGCAATGGTTCGGAAGTCTGGTTCGCGGGGAGGGGCGGGATTGGTTCAGGCGGGAAACGAACCAATTTCAGCAATGGGCCAGGCAGGGCGCCTGTTTATGGTTCGGCTGCGTTATTAAGGGGCGTTGATTGGGGTGATTCTGGCCGAAGCCAGAATCAGGGCTGACATCAATCCCACTGCGGCGCGAGGCTGGCCGGGCTGGTCAGGCGATGACCGCGGTCCAGCTGGGCAATCTGCGCCATGTCGTCTTCGCTGAGCTTCAGGTCCACGGCTTTCAGGTTGCTTTCCAGATTGGCGCGTTTGGTCGACGACGGGATCACCGCGTAACCCAGCTGCATGGCCCACGCCAGCGTCACTTGTGCAGGCGTCGCATTGTGGCGCTGGGCGATCTGCTCGATCAACGGGTCCTTCAGCACTTCGCCGTAGGCCAGGGTCATGTACGACGTAATCTTGATCCCGTGCTGTTTGGCGAAATCGGCCACGGTGCGGTTTTGCAGGTAGGGGTGCAACTCGATCTGGTTGGTGGCGATGTTTTCGGCGCCGACCGCGGCAATGGCTTCTTTCATCAGCGCCACAGTGAAGTTAGAGATACCGATCTCGCGAGTCAGGCCTTGCTGTTTGGCTTCCAGCAGCGCGCCCATGAATTCGGCGACCGGCACCTGGCCTTTCGGCGATGGCCAGTGGATCAGCGTCAGGTCGACGTGATCGGTTTTGAGCTTGGTCAGGCTTTCCTTCAGGCTCGGGATCAGCTTGTCGGCGGCGAAGTTGTCGGTCCAGATCTTGGTGGTGATGTACAGCTCGTCACGGGGCACGCCGCTTTGCGCGATGGCCTGACCGACCTCGGCTTCATTGCCGTAGATCTGCGCGGTGTCGATCACGCGATAGCCCAGGTCGAGGCCGTTGCTTACCGAGTCGATGACGACCTGATCTTTCAGGCGGAAGGTGCCGAGGCCAAATGCGGGAACAGTCATGGGAAGACTCCAGGGTTCAAGGGGGAAGGGGAGGTACGAATCAGATGCCCAGTATCCCGCGTCGGCTGGCAGGGAAAAACCACAGCGCGGGCACGGGACTTTTGACGGGGGATCATGAATGCCATGGAGTTTGGGGCAGCGTGTAGGTGTGATCGTTCAGTGAAATGTGATTTCCGCAGGGGCCGCGCCTCTCCTCAGACGCTGCGATGCATGTAGGAAATGAAGATCCTGTGGGAGTGAGCTTGCTCACGAAGACCCTGGTTCAGCCACTGGCAATTCTGAGGATGTGCCAATGCCTTCGTGAGCAAGCTCACTCCCACAGGTATCGCGTCTGACTCCAGATTACACGTGCGCCGCCGGCCGTGATGGAAGCGCGCTAGCACATGAACCTCAGATCAAACATGCCCATCCCGCTTTACGAAATGCTTGTGCATGTCCGCCGTCAGCGCTTCGACCCGTTCGGTCAGCACTTTGGTCATTTCGGTGAGTCGGGTGTTCTGCTCCAGCAGCTCGAGCATCTGCGCGGTGTTTTGCGCCGCGCGGGCCATACGCTCTTCGTTGGCCGTCGCCAGCGCTTCACGGTGCTCCGCGTCGGCATCGGCACTGGCCTTGTCCCGGGCGGCCTGTCGAGTCTGGGCCAATAGAATGAGCGGCGCGGCATAGGCCGACTGCAGGCTGAATGCCAGGTTGAGCAAGATGAAGGGGTAGAGATCGAACGACACCAGCCCGCTCAGGTTGGCGCCCACCCACAGCAACACCAGCAGCGTCTGTGCGCCGAGAAAAGTGGGCGTGCCGAAGAAGCGCGCGAACGCTTCGGCCTTGAGGGCGAAGGCATCGGTGCCAAAGGTCGGCGCCAGGTGCGCGTGGCGTTTGTGAAAGCGCAGGTGATCCACCGGCGCGTTGGCGGCGGGCGTGCCCGGTTCTGTGGGCGAAGGGACAGACGTTGCAGTGGGCATGGGGCTTTCCTGAAGACAGAGACATCTGCCCACTATAGGGCCACGCCCCCTGGCGTTGTACTGAACCTCTGCTGAACCGGCGTCTGTCCCGAGTGAGCCGCGTCAGTCCACCGGTTCGGGGTACAGCGGCTTGGATCGCTGCATGATGCTGGCGTAGTCGTAAACATACTGGCGCCCGGCGTGACTGGTCATGCGCAGGCGGTCGATCAGTTGTCGCTCTTTCTTGTTCAGGTATCTCAACCCGTGGTGGTCACTGGACTTGAGGCGATCACGTTCATGGGCGTCAGGGAAAGTGATGACGTTCGTCATGAAATATCTCCTTGGTTAAATCCGTGTCCCCGGCTCCGTGTTCCGGGGTTCACCCTTTGTGGTGCGACCCTGCACCTTACCCACAAAAAGTCAGACGCTACAACCCTGCAAATGATCAGTGGGTCACAGGATTTGCGTGATCTCGAACGATTGACGGCTGCCGTTCACCACCACTTCCACCTCATCGCCATCGAACTTGCCAAGCAGGCTCTGACCCAGCGGCGAGCGTGCCGTGATCACCGTTATCACCTGCTCGTCCACGGTGATTTTTAGCCCCGCCGCGTCAGGCGCCAGAAACAACCGCTGTTCCGCACCGTTGTCCGCCAGGAGGGCAATAAGATCGCCGGTCTGGATGCCGCGCTGTTCATCAAACGGCTTGAGCACCAGGTTGCAACACAGGTTCAGCGACTGGCGGATTTCCTCCACGCGCCGCGCCTGACCCGCCGCCAGATACGACGCCTCCAGTCCCAGGGTGTCGTACTTGTTCTCGGCGATGTTCTCTTCGTGGGTCGCGGTTTCGTAGGCGGTTTGTGCGGCCCGCACCGCCACATCGAGATCGACCTGGAGCTTCTCGACGATGCACTGCAGGACGGTTTGCTTGTTCACGGGCATGGCGGACATGGAGTGTTCACGGACATGGGATGGCTCGACAAAGGGGATTCAACCGCAGAACTGATAGACGCTCGCACGGCTTTTCTCGCTGGGGGCGGTCTGGTTCTGCTGCATCCAGAACTGGCACTTGGGCCCGTTGAAGCTGCGTTGCCGCTCCGCCTGTTCGGCCTCCTGGGTCTGTCGCGCTTCGCTGTCGCGCAGAATCTGCCGGTACTGATCGAACATCGGGTTATCACTTTCCGGCTTAGGCTTGGCCGCAGGCGGGGCGGTGATCTGCGCGGCCGCATTGTTCAGCGCCTGGGTCTGCTCGGCGGGGAGCATTTTATAGATCAGCCACAGGCTCACCAGGACGGCGAGAAAGCCCAGCCAGATACCGGCGGCGATCGACAGGATCAGCTTAAGCGGGCGCAGCGTGACGGACAGTTCGCGGTGGTTGACGTACATGACAGACTCCAGACTTGTATGCATGTGGCCAGCGGTGGCAGCGATTGTCGCACGACCGGGGCTGGTGATTCTGCGCCGCAATGAAGGACAATCGGTTTTTTTGAACATCCTCAGGGAGCCCGGATGAAAGCCTCTTGGGATATTTTCTGCAGCGTTGTCGATAATTTCGGCGACGTCGGCGTGACCTTTCGCCTGGCCCGACAACTGGTCGCCGAACACGACCTGAATGTTCGGCTCTGGATCGATGACCTGAACGCCTTCGCGCGGCTTTGCCCGGGCGCCGACCCGCTGGCGCAAGCGCAAGTACGCGACGGCGTGACCGTCTGTCACTGGCCGAAGGAATGGCCCAGGACCTGGCAACCGGCCGAGCTGCCGGACGTCGTGGTCGAAGCCTTCGCCTGTCGCCTGCCGCCGGACTACATCGAGGCCATGCTCGGGCGGGAGAGGCGGCCGCTGTGGTTCAACCTCGAATACCTCAGCGCCGAGGACTGGGTCTCCGGTTGCCACGGCCTGCCGTCGATCCAGTCCTCGGGCTTGCGCAAGTATTTCTTCTTCCCCGGCTTCACCAACAAGACCGGCGGGTTGCTGCGTGAAGCGGGCCTGATTGAAAAGCGTCAGGCGTTTCAGGCGGATCCTGCCGTGCGGCAGTCCTTTCTCCAGCGCCTGAACATCGCGCCCCACGCCGACGCGCGGCTGATGTCGCTGTTTGCCTACGAACACGCCGGCCTCGGCAGTTGGCTGGATTGCCTGGCCCGGGCTGATCGGACGACCCATCTGCTGGTGCCTGAAGGCCGTATTCTGAGCGACGTTCAGCGTTGGTTGGGCGTGGAAGAATTGAAGGCGGGCGCCGTGCAGGTGCGCGATGGCCTGACGATTCAGGTGCTGCCGTTTGTGCGCCAGGAAGACTATGACCAGCTGTTGTGGTGCTGCGAATTCAACGTGGTGCGCGGTGAAGACTCATTCGTCCGCGCGCAATGGGCGGGGCGGCCGCTGATCTGGCACATCTATGAGCAGGACGACGACGCCCACTGGGCCAAACTCGATGCGTTTCTGGAGTTGTATCTGGCGGGATTGTCGGAGGAGGCGCAGCAGGCGCTGACCGAGGTCTGGCGCAGCTGGAATGGCGGAACAGACATGACTCAGGGCTGGCATGCGCTGGAACAACACACCGACGAACTGGCCGCCCATGCCCAGCGCTGGTGTCTGGAACAGGCCTTGCAGGACGATCTGACGACTGCGCTGGTAAGGTTTTACCAAAGTTGGATATGATACGCGGCCTTGTATTAAGCCCTGTACGAAAAGTGGCTTTTCGTACAGGGCTTAGAAAGATCTTTCATCCAAATTCGGATACTCGTAATGAAAACTGGTAAAGAGCTTAAACCCGGTACCGTGATCAAGCTGGAAAACGATCCTTGGCTGGTTCAGAAAGCTGAATTCACCAAGTCGGGCCGTAACAGCGCGATCATGAAGACCAAGCTGAAGAACCTGCTGACCGGCTACAAGACCGAAATCGTCTACAGCGCCGATGACAAGCTGGAAGACGTGATCCTGGACCGTAAAGAAGCCACGCTGTCTTTCATCAGCGGCGACACTTACACGTTCATGGACACCACCGACTACACCATGTACGAACTGAACGCTGAAGACATCGAAGCCGTTCTGCCATTCGTTGAAGAAGGCATGACCGACGTTTGCGAAGCGATCTTCTTCGAAGACCGTCTGGTTTCCGTAGAGCTGCCGACCACCATCGTGCGCACCGTCGACTACACCGAAGGTTCTGCTCGTGGCGACACGTCGGGCAAGGTCATGAAGCCGGCCAAACTGGCCAACGGCACCGAGCTGCAGGTAGCTGACTTCATCGAAATCGGTGACAAGATCGAAATCGACACCCGTGAAGGCGGTTCCTACAAAGGCCGTGCCAAATAAGCACTGCGTTTGTAATGCCGGTAATGTGATGCCGGAAACGAAAAAGCCCGACCATCGAGTCGGGCTTTTTTGTGGGTGATGTAAAAGCGAGCTGCGAGACACGCTGACCTTGTAGGAGCAGGTGACGCCGCCGCAGATGCAGCTGTCGACAAAGAACTGGGGGAGCGAGCTTGCTCGCGAATAGGCCGGTACATCCGCCAAGTCTTCAGCGGCTGGAAATACGTCTTCGTGAGCAAGCTCACTCCCACAGGGACTGCGAATGCTGCGCGACAGTGCGGGATATGAACGACGGAATCCAGCAATGCAAACGGGTCGACCATTGCTGATCGACCCGTTTTTATACTGCGTTTACTTCAGATGAACCTTCAGCTCTTGGGACGCCTGCAGCAGCGCCGAGCGCACTTCCGGCACCTGGCTGACCACGTTCAGCAAGCCGTAGTCGTGAATCATGCCGTTGTAGCGAACCGCTGTTACCGGCACACCGGCCTGGTCCAGTTTGCGAGCGTAGGCTTCACCTTCGTCGCGCAGCACGTCAGCACCCGCCGTTTGCACCAGGGCAGGCGGCAGACCTTTCAACTGATCGGTCGTGGCCCGCAGCGGTGAGGCATAGATCTCGGCGCGCTGTTTCGGATCGGTGGTGTAGTTGTCCCAGAACCACTTCATCATGTTGCGGGTGAGGAAGTGACCCTCGGCAAACTGATCGTAAGAACCCGTATCGAAGTTGGCATCGGTCACCGGCCACAACAGCACCTGGTAACGGATGGCCGGGGTGCCTTTGTCTTTGGCCATCAGGCTGACGACCGCCGCCATGTTGCCGCCGACGCTGTTGCCCGCCACCGCCAGACGCTTGCCGTCGACGTTGATTTCCTTGCCATGCTCGGCGACCCATTTGGTCGCCGCATAGGCCTGGTTGATCGCCGTCGGGTAGTGGGCTTCAGGTGAAGGCGTGTAGTTGACGAACACCGCCACTGCGCCCGAACCCTCCACCAGATCCCTCACCAGACGTTCGTGGGTCGGGTAATCGCCGAGCACCCAGCCGCCGCCATGGAAGTACATGAACACCGGCAAGGTGCCTTTGACGCCAGCCGGACGAACGATCGTCAGGCTGATGTTCTGGCCGTCCACCGAAATGGTCTTCTGGCTGACATCGGCCTTGGGCAGGGTCAGCTTGACCCCGGCCTGGGCACCGGTCAGTACGGCGCGGGCATCTTTGGGCGAAAGCTGTTCGATCGGCTTGCCGCTTCCCGAATTCAGTGCGTCCAGAAACGCCTGCGTGTTGTGCTCGACGCCCGTGTCGGTCGCCGCGAAAGCGTTGCCGACGGACAGTGCGAGGAGCGAGCCAGCCAGAATCTTGCCAAACGTTTTCATGTTCTTCTCCCGGTCAGACGAGGTGTGGGGGCGGAGGTTTTACGCCAGTGTTTACACAGTCACGTGCAGACGAACGTCGACGTTGCCGCGTGTGGCGTTGGAGTAAGGGCAGACCTGGTGGGCTGCATCGACCAGCGCCTGGGCTTCGGCTTGTTCAAGGCCCGGCAGGCTGATGTGCAGGTCGATGTCCAGACCGAAACCGCCGGGGATCTGGCCGATGCCGACGTGGGCAGTGATCGAGGCGTCAGCCGGGATGGTTTTCTTGCTCTGACCGGCGACGAATTTCAGTGCGCCGATGAAGCACGCCGAGTAACCGGCAGCGAACAGCTGCTCAGGGTTGGTTGCTTCGCCGCCTGCGCCGCCCAGTTCTTTAGGGGTGGCCAGTTTGACGTCGAGGATTTTGTTGTCGGAAACAGCGCGGCCATCACGGCCACCGGTTGCGGTTGCGACTGCAGTGTAGAGAGCTTGCATGGTAATTCCTCACGTGCTGATGGTATGGGATTCGAGCTTTAGCTTGGCGCTAAATGTTTGTGCGCTAAGCAAGTGAGGGAGAATGTACTGCGCTAATGTTTAGTGCGCAAGATAAATTTTTGAGATTTTTTCAGAGGGGCCGATTACGGGTCTGATCAGATGCTTTCGTGCAGATTTCCACGCAACGCGAGCAGGTCTTTCTGCAGGGCCTTGAGCTGCTCAAGGTTGATGCCGCTGGCGGCCAGAATGCATTGCGGAACGCTCTGGGCTTTTTGGTGCAGCGCCTTGCCTTGCTCGGTCAAGGTCAGCAGCACAACGCGCTCATCTTCCTTGCTGCGGGTCCGGCGGATCAGGCCTTCGACTTCCAGCCGTTTGAGCAGCGGCGTCAGTGAGCCAGGATCGGTGAGCAGGCGGGTGCTGACTTCTCCGACGGTCAGGCCGTCGCGCTCCCACAACACCAGCATCGCCAGGTATTGCGGGTAAGTCAGGTTCAGCGCCTGCAGCAACGGCTTGTAGACCTTGGTCATCATTAGCGACGTCGAGTACAGGGCGAAACACAGCTGGTTATCCAGCAGCAGTTCGTCGCAACTGCCAGCGCCGGCCGTGCGGGTGGGCTCGTTGGCGTTCATGGGTGTCCCTCGCTCAGTCAGTAATGCCCGGTAATTTAGTGCCCTGATGTTTAATGCACCAGATAATTTCAGTAATCGCCCGGCGTGTGGCTCTCTATCGACTGGAGGTAAACGCCGCTGTTTGTGCGTCGGTTGGACATCCTGGATATCGCCAAAGCGGATTTCCTCGGCGGCGCTGACTGCGTAGCATGCGCGCTGAAATCGGTTCAGAGGATCGCCCGTGATTGTCGATGTATTGATGTACCTGCTGCTGGGCGCCGCCATGGGCACGCTGGGCGGACTGTTCGGCATCGGCGGCGGGCTGGTGGCCATTCCCGCGCTGGGCGTGTTGTTTGGGCTCGATCAGCAACTGGCCCAAGGCACGGCGTTATTGATGGTGCTGCCCAATGTGCTGCTGGCGCTGTGGCGTTACAACCAGCGCAATCGGGTGTCGGTGCGTCATGCGCTGATGCTCATCGTGCCCAGTTTCACGATGTCCTGGCTGACCTCGCTGTGGGCCGTGCGCGTTGATCCGCAAAGCATGCGCCTGGGCTTCGTCGGGTTTCTCGTCGTGCTGACGCTGTTCAACCTGATCCAGATGGTGTGGCGCAAAGGCGTCGCCAGCGCCGAGCTGCGTCACACCCGATGGTTGTGGCTGCTGGGCCTCGGTTCGGGTGTCACCGCCGGGCTGTTCGGCGTTGGCGGCGGAGTGATTGCGACGCCGATTCTGACCGGCCTGTTCGGCGCGACCCAGGTGGCGGCCCAGGGCCTGGCGCTGGCACTGGCGGCGCCGAGCACCACGATCACGCTGGCGACCTACGCGTTGCACGGCCACGTCGACTGGCTGATGGGCATTCCGCTGGCGATTGGCGGGCTGGCCAGCATCAGTTGGGGCGTCGCGCTGGCCCACAGTTTGCCGGAGCGCGTGCTGCGCTCGCTGTTCTGCGGCTTTCTCGTGATCTGCGCGATCATGCTGTGCTTCAAGCTGTGATCTAACGCGATGAGTACTTGTTACAGCCTGAACCCTTCAGCAATGTGATCGGCCAGGCATTCGGTGATCGGCGATGGGTTATTGGGGTTGCGCAGCAGCACGATGCTCGCCGACGGCAATTGCGGCAGCCCGTGCTGTTCACCCAGCACTTCCAGGTCCGAGGTGATCAGGCTTTGCAGCTGCGCCGTTACTGCCAGCCCTGCGCTGACCACTGCCATGATCGCTGACAGGCTCGCGCTGGTGTAGGCCACCCGGAATTCACGGCCGGACGCCTGCAGCGCGTTGATTGCCCACTGCCGGCAAAAGCAGTCGGTGTTGAACATCGCCAGCGGCATCGGCGTCTGCTCCTGTGGGCAAAAGCCTGCGCCGACGGCCCAGACAAATCGCTCCTGGCGAAGGATCTGGCCGATTTCCTTGCCCGGCTCACGGGTGACGATGCTCAAGTCCAGGTCTTGGCGTTGCAGTAACTGTGATGACGATTCGCAATGCACTTCCACCTGCACCAGCGGATACGCTTGGGCAAAGCGCTGCAGAATCCCCGGCAGAAAGCGCATCACGTAATCATCCGGCGTACCGATCTTCACCGTGCCGACCATGTGCGGCTCGCGCAGGGTATTGAACACTTCGCTGTGCAATTTCAGGATCCGGCGCGCGTAGCCCAGCAGCACCTGGCCTTCCGCCGTGAAGCTGATGGTGCGGCCGTCTTTGAGAAACAACGGGCGGCGCACCACGTCCTCCTCCAGCCGTTTCATCTGCATGCTCACGGCCGACTGCGTGCGATTCACCACCTCGCCGGCCTTGGTGTAGCCGCCCTCATCGGCGATCGCGACAAAGGTGCGCAGCAGCTCGCTGTCGATACTCGGGTAAGTGGTCATGCATCAATCTCCCAGATGCAGTGCATAAGAAACATTCGTTGGATTGATCTTAGGCGCGGCGAGAGAATCTGCCCATCCCCACTGGAGGGCAAGACGATGAAAGGTCAAAAAGGTTACGTACTGGTCGCAAAACCTCTGTCGCGGGAATCCGCGCCGGAACGTTGGTGGAAATCGGCCGTGGCGCAGGTCGCTCGCTGGCGCAAGCTGCATCACCAGCGTGTCGAACTGGCCACGCTGAGCGATGACGCGCTGAAGGACATGGGCCTGAGTCGGGCGGATATCTACGAAGAAGTGGAGCGTCCTTTCTGGGATGACCCGATGAAGCACTGACAGAGCAGCGGGTGATCGGTTAGCGTTGGGCACCGCCATGGAGGTCGAAATGCCCGCCGAACCGCCGCTCAACCCGCCACTTTCCCTCAAGCACGCGCGCCGTCTGGCGCTGGCCGCCCAAGGTTTTAACAGCCGCCAGCCGCCTGCGACGATCAAGGCGGCGCACGTCACGCAGTTGATCCAACGACTCGGCGTGCTGCAGATCGACTCGGTCAATGCGCTGGTGCGATCCCACTACTTGCCACTCTTCTCCCGGCTCGGCCCTTATTCGCGCACATTGCTGGAGCAGGCGGCGTGGAGCCAGGGTCGGCACCGCAATCTGTTTGAATACTGGGGCCACGAGGCGTCGTTGCTGCCGGTCGAGCTGTACCCGCTGATGCGCTGGCGGATGCAGCGCGCGTCCCAGGGCGAGGGCATTTATCAGCAACTGGCGAAGTTTGGCCGCGAGCAGCAGACCGTTATCGCCCGGGTGTTGCAGACCGTTCGCGAGCAGGGGGCGTTGGGCGCGGGCAGCATCAGCACCCGGCAGGATCGCGCCGGACCCTGGTGGGACTGGAGCGCCGAAAAGCATGCGCTGGAATGGTTGTTTGCAGCGGGTGAGGTGACGGTTGCCGGCCGTCGCGGTTTCGAGCGGCTGTACGATTTGCCCGAGCGGGTTCTGCCGTCGGCAATCGTCAATCACCCTGACATCGAGGAAGCCGATGCCCAGCGTGGCTTGCTGCTGCATGCGGTCAAAGCGCTGGGCGTCGGTACCGAAAAGGACGTGCGCGATTATTTTCGGCAGGACCCGGCACCGGCCAAGCGCGGGTTGGCGGAGCTGGTAGAGGAGGGCGCGGTTCAGCGGGTTCAGGTGCAGGGCTGGAAGCTACCGGCGTACGCTCTTCCGGGTCTGACCGTGCCGCGCAAGATTGCCGCCAGCGCGTTGCTGTCGCCGTTTGATTCACTGATCTGGGAGCGGGCGCGCACCGAGCGGCTGTTCGATTTCCGTTACCGGCTGGAGATCTACACCCCGGCGCACAAGCGGGTTTACGGCTATTACGTGCTGCCGTTTCTGCACAACGAACGCATCGCCGCGCGCATCGACTTGCGGGCTGAAAGGGCGGCGGGGCGTCTGGCGGTTCATGGGGTTCACGAAGAGCAACCCGGACTGGATGGCGAAGGCATGCACGCCCTCGCATTCCACTTGCGGCAACTGGCCAACTGGCTGGAATTGCCAGATGTGCTGATCAACTGCAAGCGCGCCAGTGCGGCGCGCTTGCGGGAGGCGTTTATGGCCAGCGGTTTTGATCACCTGTGACGGCAGCTGCCTGATTTTGTAGGACCGGCTTCAGCCGGGAAAGGGCCAGCGCGAGCACCCTCAATTCTAGGGTGTGACATCCGACGCTTTCCCGGCTAAAGCCAGTCCTACAGAAATAGCGCGCCGTTGTGGGACCGGCTTCAGCCGGGAAGGGGCCAGCGCGAGCACCCACAATTCTATGGTGTGACATCCGGCGCGTTCCCGGCTAAAGCCAGTCCTACAGACGCACCAACCCCTTTACCGGCGCACTTGCTTTAACGTCTCGGCAATCAAAAACGCCAGTTCCAGCGACTGATCGGCATTCATCCGTGGATCACAATGGGTGTGGTAACGGTCCGACAAGCCATCTTCGGTAATCGGACGCGCGCCGCCGATGCATTCGGTGACGTTCTGACCGGTCATCTCGATGTGGATGCCACCGGCGTAGGTCCCTTCCGCCTGATGCACCTGAAAGAACTGCTTCACTTCCGCCAGGATCTGGGCGAAGTCGCGGGTCTTGTAACCGCTGCTGGCCTTGATCGTGTTGCCGTGCATCGGGTCCGAACTCCACAGCACCTTCTTGCCTTCGCGCTCCACGGCACGGATCAGCCCCGGCAAATGGTCGCCGACCTTGTTGGCGCCCATGCGCGCAATCAGGTTCAGGCGGCCCGGATCGTTGTCCGGGTTGAGGATATCGATCAGGCGAATCAGGTCATCGGTGTTCATGCTCGGGCCGACCTTGACGCCGATCGGGTTCTTCACGCCGCGCAGGAATTCCACGTGGGCGCCATCCAGTTGCCGCGTGCGGTCGCCAATCCACAGCATGTGCGCCGAGCAATCGTAGAAGTCATTGGTCAGGCTGTCGCGGCGAACGAAGGCTTCTTCGAAATTCAGCAGCAGCGCTTCGTGGGCGGTGAAGAAACTGGTTTCGCGCAACTGCGGCGAGGTGTCCATGCCGCAAGCGCGCATGAACGCCAGGGTCTCGTCGATGCGATCGGCGAGCTGGCTGTATTTGTCCGACAGCGCCGAGTTGGCGATGAAATCCAGGTTCCACTTGTGCACTTGATGCAGGTCGGCGAAACCGCCCTGGGCGAAAGCGCGCAGCAGATTGAGGGTGGCGGTGGACTGGTGATACGCCTGCAGCAGACGATCCGGGTCGGGCACGCGGCTCTTCTCGTCGAAACCGATGCCGTTGACGATGTCGCCGCGATAGGCCGGCAGCGTGATGCCGTCTATTGTCTCGTCGTTGGAAGACCGCGGTTTGGCGAATTGCCCCGCCATGCGCCCGACCTTGACCACCGGGCAGCCGGCGGCAAAGGTCATGACGATCGCCATTTGCAGCAGCACCTTGAAGGTGTCGCGGATTTTTGCAGCGGAAAACTCGAAGAAGCTCTCGGCGCAGTCGCCACCCTGCAGCAGAAAAGCCCGGCCCTCGGTCACCTCGGCAAACTGCCGGCGCAGCTCGCGTGCTTCCCCGGCAAACACCAGCGGGGGATAGCTGGCGAGGGTCTGCTCGACACGGCGAACATGGTCGGCGTCAGGGTATTGAGGTTGCTGCTGGATAGGCAGGTTCCGCCAGCTGTCGGGGCTCCAGGGTTGGCTCATGTTGAACTCGAAGTCAGTGCGATCGGACAGGCATGTTAGCAGCTCACCCCGAGAATTTGCGTGACCTGCGGGGCGCGATTCGCCGACAATCCGCGCTTTTCCGGGGCGCGTCCTGCGTCTGTCTGCACCCGAGGTCCGCCGCGCGGCTACGGCGATCGCTGAGTGCGGCGATGCTGATCCCCGCGGGCGCGGTCCCGAATCACTTTGACCATGGGCACGAGAACAGCAATGACCGAGGAACGCGTAGAGCACGTGTTGGCCGAAGTTCACGACGAATTCGGTAAGATCCGTGTACTTGAAGTGGCCGACTACCGCTTCCTGGAGTTCGGTGACGCCATCGAGCAGAGCTGCACGTTCACGGCCGATCCGGCCTGGCTCGAATACGACTACACCCGCGCCATGTTCATTGGCGCCCTGTGCCATCCGGCCCCGGAAAGCGCGCTGTTCATGGGGCTGGGCGCGGGCACACTGACCCAGGCGTGCCTGAAGTTTCTGCCGCTGGACGACGTCGAGGCCATCGAACTGCGCCCCGACGTGCCGCGTCTGGCCATGGAATACATGGGCCTGCAGGACGATCCCCGGTTGTATGTGCGCATCGGCGATGCGCTCGATCTGCTGCCGACCGCCGAAGACGCGGACCTGATCTTCGTCGACCTGTACACCGACACCGGTCCCGCCGTGGGCCATCTGGCCTGGGGGTTTCTCGAGAAATGCCAACAGCGCCTCAACCCCGGCGGCTGGCTGATCATCAATCAGTGGGCGTCGGACGATGGCAAACCTTTGGGCGCGGCGCTGCTGCGCGGTTTGTACCACCGTCATTACTGGGAGCTGCCGGTGAAGGAGGGCAACGTCATCCTCATCGTGCCTGCCGACCTGGACCAGACGCTAGACATCGACGCGCTGACCCTGCGCGCCGAAAACCTCGCGCCGCACCTGGGCTATTCGCTGTTGCCGCTGATCAAGACGCTGCGGCCTGCGACCTGATCAGCAACCCCTGAACAGCGGCGGGCGTTTTTCCAGCAGCGCCTGCAGGCCTTCTTTGGCGTCCTCGCTGTCGAGCACCCGCCGGACCAGCGCCGGCAACGCCTTGGCCGCCACGTTTTCACCTTCGAGCAGCGCCTGACGTGCGGACTCCAGAGTGGTGCGAATCCCCAACGGCGCGCGGTCGGCAATGTGTTGGGCCAGGCGCAGCGCCGAGGGCAGAAGGTCCTCGGGTGCCATCACTTCCTGCACCAGGCCCATGCGGCAGGCTTCGTGGGCGTCGAATTCATCGCCCGTCAAAAGCCAGCGCATGGCATTGCCCCAACCTGCGATCTGGTGCAGCCGCAGGGTCGCGCCGGCGCAGGCAAAAATGCCGCGCTGCACTTCCAGATGGGCGAAGCGGGCATTGCTCGCGCACAGGTTGATATCGGAGGCGAGCATCAGCTCGATGCCCATTGTCAGGCACCAGCCCTGGGCCGCGACTATCACCGGCTTGCTGACCCGCGGACCGATCGACAGCCCCCAGGGATCGTAACCGCCGGGCGGCAGCGTCCAGCCTTCTCTCAATGCCGGCCCGGCCTCGGCCAGATCGAGCCCTCCGGTGAAATGCTCGCCATGGGCAAATACCACCGCGACCCGTGCCTGGTCGTTACGCTCGAACTCGCCGTAGGCCAGGCTCAGTTGATTGAGCATGTTCAAGTCGAAGGCGTTGCGTTTGGCGACCCGGTCCAGGCCGATGAGCATGATTGCGCCGCGCTGTTCCCGGCTGACGTGGCCTTTGATCGAAGAGGTCATGTCGCTATGTCCTGCAGATGAGGAGAAAGGGAGGGTGGGGTGTCGCACTGTCTGGGTGAATCGTTTAAGCTCTGCTCGCAACCGATACCGGGCACTTGAAAAGTAGACACTGACGCAGCTTTGCGCAAAGCCTGTGACAGTTGGCCGCAAGGGGCTGTTTCGCAAAAAAAATCCTCACTTGTTTCAGCAATTCCGGTATAGTGCGCGCCGGCCTTTCATAGGGCCCTCGTCACGGTTTAGGTTCGCGAAGCCATCTTCTCGAACCGGTTCGGTCACGAACCACCCCATGACGATCCATTCATCAATACGTTTTCGCAAATCCCCGCCGACAAAGCAGCCAGGGTGACTCTAGGGTCTTACACGGCACGCGCAGCTTTGAAGCATGGGTCTTTGCGGATGCACTCAGAGGCAGACCCATGACCCAGGAATCCGGCGGCTTCGCCGCTCTTAACCTTCACCCGACCATTCTTGCAGCTGTTATCGCTACCGGCTACGAAGAGCCTTCGGCCATTCAGCAGCAATCGATCCCGATTATTCTCGCTGGTCACGACATGATCGGTCAGGCGCAGACAGGTACCGGTAAAACCGCCGCCTTCGCTCTGCCCATTCTGAGCCTGATCGACCCGACGAAACGCGAGCCGCAAGCGCTGATCCTCGCGCCGACTCGTGAGCTGGCCCTGCAAGTGGCCACCGCGTTCGAAACCTACGCCAAGCAAATGCCGGGCGTTACCGTTGTGGCTGTCTACGGCGGCGCGCCGATGGGCCCGCAGCTGAAAGCCATTCGTAACGGCGCTCAAATCGTCGTCGCTACCCCGGGCCGTCTGTGCGACCACCTGCGTCGTGACGAGAAAGTCCTGGCGACCGTGAACCACTTGGTTCTCGACGAAGCCGACGAAATGCTCAAGCTGGGCTTCATGGATGACCTCGAAGTCATCTTCAAGGCCATGCCTGAGACGCGTCAGACCGTACTGTTCTCGGCGACCCTGCCGCAGTCGATCCGCGCGATTGCCGAGCGTCACCTGAAAGACCCGAAACACGTCAAGATCCAGAGCAAGACCCAGACCGTCACCGCGATCGAGCAGGCTCACCTGCTGGTTCACGCTGACCAGAAGACCTCTGCCGTACTGAGCCTGCTGGAAGTCGAAGATTTCGACGCCCTGATCATGTTCGTGCGTACCAAACAGGCCACTCTGGACCTGGCCAGCGCCCTTGAAGCCAAAGGCTACAAGGCTGCTGCGCTGAACGGCGACATCGCCCAGAACCAGCGTGAACGCGTCATCGACTCCCTCAAGGATGGCCGTCTGGACATCGTTGTTGCGACTGACGTTGCTGCCCGTGGTCTGGACGTTCCGCGTATCACCCACGTGTTCAACGTTGATATGCCGTACGACCCGGAAGCCTACGTTCACCGTATCGGCCGTACTGGCCGTGCCGGTCGCGAAGGTCGCGCGCTGTTGCTGGTAACGCCGCGTGAGCGTCGCATGCTGCAAGTGATCGAGCGCATGACCGGTCAGAAAATCGCCGAAGTCCGCCTGCCGGATTCCCAGGCCGTTCTCGATGCCCGCATCAAGAAACTGACCAACAGCCTGTCGCCGCTGGTCGCTGATGCCGAAGCAAGCCATGGCGAATTGCTGGACCGCCTGACTGCCGACATCGGTTGCACCCCGCGTGCCCTGGCCGCTGCTCTGCTGCGCAAGGCCACCAATGGTCAGGCGCTGACCCTGGGCGCGATCGAGAAAGAACGTCCACTGGTGCCGAACAACGCGCCACGTGGTGATCGTCCTGAGCGTCCAGCCGGCGACCGTCCTGATCGTGGCGACCGCGAACGTCGTGCCCCGGTGCCGTTGGCCGAAGGCCGTGCTCGCTGCCGTACCGCGCTGGGTGCCCGTGATGGCATCGCTGCGAAAAACCTGCTGGGCGCCATCCTCAACGAAGGTGGTCTGGCTCGCGAAGCAATCGGTCGCATCCAGGTGCGTGACAGCTTCAGCCTCGTCGAGCTGCCGGAAGACGGCCTCGAGCGCCTGCTGGCCAAGCTGAAAGACACCCGCGTTGCCGGCAAGCAGCTGAAGCTGCGTCGCTATCGCGAGGACTGATCTGCTCTTGAGCTGGTCGTCTGAATAAAAAATCCCCGACTGGTTCGGGGATTTTTTTTGTGTTCAAACTGTATGGCCAACAAGTAAATACAGACTGCGTGAATGGGACTGACCGTTAAAGCGACCCGCTCGCCCATGAAAGCATCTGATGCGTGTCATCTTCAATAGACCGTCATTCGACGTTGCAGGTGAGTTGGCAAATATGGCGGTCATCAAAGAATTTCCTGCCAGCCAACGCCTCAATCGCTAAAGCCTGCTGAGGATTCAGGTTGTAACCTTCGTCGCCACGTTGTGGATTCAACCATCCCATGATGTCGCTCAGGTCGGCATCGCACCCCTCCGGCAGGTTGATTTCAAGCTCCAGCAGTTCGCTCTCTCTGTCGAATACTTCAACAATGTATTTCAAGGTTCAACCTCGCGTGTGCTGTCTGCACTTTTGGTTTGAGTGCCTGTTTCTACGTCGAACTCTCCCAAGTGTTTTCCTCGCTTGTTGTATTTTTCAACTGTCCCGTGCTGGCTGTCCCATTCGAAAATCTCGCCTGCCTGGGTTTTCCACCGTTTGCGCAGACCTCCACCGCCCTTGATCGACGTCTTCCGAGGCGCAACCTTTGCATCGGGAAATGCCGCGAGCTCTTTCGGAGGCGGATGATACCCATGATCCCCATTAAACGGCCGCGCATACACCACATACATCGACCTCAGCCCCGAATCAGCGGGGAAGACCAGGATGCAGTCTTCTGCGGTGATGTCGTCGCCGGGGAGGCCTTCGAGCTGGCTGTCGGCGTCGTCCGGGATCGGGTGGACGAGAATGGTGCCTAAACGGGCATCGCTGTTTTCAGGGTAGACCAGCGGTTCCAGCGTCCCGTATCGACCTCGGCGGGGCGTCATGAGAATGGTGACGCCGTTGAGATGGGCTTCCATCGCGCTTTTGTCGGCATTCCAGCGGGCTTGCACGGTGCGGACCGAATCGTCGCCGGATGCCTTGGAATGGATGCCGTAAATCTGCAACTCGCCTCCGGCATCCAGGCGCAGCTGGAAACGCACCCGTGTTGTCGCCTGAGTCAGGTTGCGCAATTCGTCATCGGTGTAGAGCGTGCCGTCGCCCATCTTCACCGGGAGCATGCCCACGATGAACAGACTTGCCGGGCCGCCTGCTCCGCGAAGCAGCCAGGTATGGCTGCGTTGCATGATGCCGCCGCCGGCCATGCGGCCCAATCCCATGTCTGCGCCCAGGGCGGCAGCAATGGCGTCGGAGGCAGAGGGCAGCAGCATGGCGCCCGCCATCATGATCGCGCCGAAGTTGGAGGCGGGTTCTACGGTGGTTCCGGCGGCAGTGCTGCACCATTCCCCGGTACAGGACTTGGCGAATACCTTGTCGGTACGCTCCTTCTGTGCGGGCCAGCGCTCAGGTATCGGAGTGGGCACCCGCACGGGTTCGGGAGGCGGGTTCCACGCTGCCCACGACGCGCCTCCGTTGGGAAGCCCTTTAAAAATCGGGTGTTCGCTAAAGGGATCTTTTTTGTCGTCCTTGAACATGACCGTCCTGATGTCCGCCAATTTAGGGCGGCGCAGGATGCAGGCGGTCCGACGAGTGGTCAACGGTAGGGCGGTTACGGGATGTTGCCGTGCGGACAGGCTTTTGATGTCAGTGGGACCGGCTTCAGCCGGGAATGCGTCAGATGGCACACCACATAATTGATGTCGACTGAGCTGGCCTCTTCCCGGCTAAAGCCGGTCCCACATGAGTCTGCGTCGTCCGGGCTGGACCTGCCGTCTGAACTTGAACAGATAGACGCGTGGGGCGTATCTAGCACGCCGCCGACAGGCTTTTGATGTTGGTAGGACCGGCTTCAGCCGGGAAGGCGTCATATGCCGCAGCGCAAAATCGATGTCGCCTAGGTTGGCCTCTTCCCGGCTAAAGCCGGTCCTACAGGGTTGTATCCATCCCCTCAACCAAACCGATAAATGTCCATCCCCAGCGCACCCATCGTGAACCCCTGGTGCTCAATACTGAATTCCCCGCCCGCCGCCCGCGCGAAATACAGCGGCAGCAGGTGTTCATCTGTTGGGTGATTGCGCGCGGCGTGGGGTGCCCGGTCTCGATAGTCGTGCAGGGCTCCAAGGTCGTCCGCCGCCAGCTTGTCCACCATCCAGTCGCGAAACGCCAGAGCCCACGGTGTAATGCTCTCCGGCCCCGCCTGCCAGTCCAGCTCTCGCAAGTTATGGGTGATGCTCCCCGAACCGATCAGCAACACGCTCTCCTCGCGCAGTCGGTTCAATGCCTGCCCCACCTTCGTCTGCAGGGCAGGGCCCATGCGCGAGGGCAGTGAAACCTGCACGATGGGGATGTCCGCGTGCGGGTACATCAACGACAGCGGCACCCAGACCCCATGGTCGAACGGCCGTTGGGTGTTCATGCGCGCCGGCAGGTCAGCCTCCGCCAACAGTTCCAGCACGCGGTGAGTCAGCTCCGGCATGCCGGGCGCCGGATACTGCACGGCGAAGAGTTCAGGAGGGAAGCCGCCGAAGTCATGGCAGGTCTCCGGCTGCGGATTGCCGTTGACCAGCAGTTCATTGCTTTCCCAGTGCGCCGAGACAATCACGATGGCCTTGGGGCGCGGGAGGGCGGCGGCCAGACGCGCGAGTGCAGGCCCGCTCTCGCCCGGTTCGAGCGCAAGCATGGGCGAGCCGTGGGAAATGAACAGGCTAGGCAGCATTTGCAGTGTCCTGAGCGTATAAGGTGAGTGGCATGATCGGGCAGTACATCCATCTAAATCTAATATAAGTTTTCGTCCGTTTTGATCGGGATATCAGGAGTGTCTATGGAGCCGCGTTTTTGGCATGAGCGCTGGGCGATCAATCACATCGGTTTCAATCAGGCGTCTGTGAATTCGCATCTGTTGCGCCTGTGGCCAGAGCTCACCGCCATGCCGGGGGAACGCGTGCTGGTGCCGTTGTGCGGCAAAAGCATCGACATGGTCTGGCTGCTCAACCAGGGTTTTCACGTGGTGGGCGCGGAATTGTCTGAGATAGCGGTGGCGGGATTCTTCAGCGAGAACGGCTTGCAGCCGACGATCGAGGAGCGTGGCGCGCTCAAGCTTTATCGTGCGGAGGGCTGCGAGATCTGGTGCGGCGACTTCTTTGCCCTCAAGCCCGAAGACGTTGGCGACTGCACCGCATTCTACGACCGAGCCGCCCTGATCGCGCTGCCACCGGACTTGCGCTGGCGTTATGTCAAACAGCTCAATCACTTACTGTCCAACGACGCCTGCGGCTTGCTGGTGACGCTGGACTATGATCAGTCGCTGATCGCCGGTCCGCCGTTCTCGGTGGATGAGGATGAGGTGCTGCAGCTGTTGTCCCCCGATTGGCGGGTCAAGCGCGTCGCGGATCTGGACGTGCTGGAGCAGGGCGTGAAGTTCAAGCAGGCGGGCGCGACGTCCCTGATGGAATATGCGTATCGGCTGTATCGCCGATAGCGCAGCGCCAGGAAACGAGCACAAAAGAAAAGGGCGACTTCACGTCGCCCTTTCTCGTACAGCTATCACGGAATCAACCGCGGCGACGAAGCGCCTCGATGCGTTCTTCCAGCGGCGGGTGGCTCATGAACAGCCCGGCCAGGCCGTGCTTCAAACCACCGTTGATGCCGAACGCCGTCATGCTCTCAGGCATTTGCACCGGAACGCCCTGTTCCGAACGCAGACGCTGCAGAGCGCTGATCATCGCGCCCGTGCCGGCCAGGCGGGCACCGGCGTCGTCGGCGCGGTATTCACGCTTGCGCGAGAACCACATGACGATGGCGCTGGCGAGGAAGCCCAGCACGATTTCGGCAAAGATGGTCGCGATGTAGAACGCGATGCCACGGCCTTCTTCGTTCTTGAAGATCACCTTGTCGACGAAGTTGCCGATGATCCGCGCGAAGAACATGACGAAGGTGTTGACCACGCCCTGGACCAGCGCCAGCGTGACCATGTCGCCGTTGGCCACGTGACCGATCTCGTGAGCCAGCACCGCCTTCACTTCATCGGGCGAAAAGCGCTCCAGCAGGCCCTGACTCACCGCAACCAGCGCGTCGTTCTTGTTCCAGCCGGTGGCAAAGGCGTTGGCCTCGTAGGCGGGGAAAATACCCACTTCGGGCATCTTGATGCCCGCATCGCGGGACAGTTGTTCTACGGTCTGCAGCAGCCATTGCTCATGGCGGGTGCGGGGTTGGGTAATGATCTCGGTGCCCGTGCTCATCTTCGCCATCCACTTGGAGATGAACAGCGAGAACAGCGAACCGGCGAAACCGAACACAGCGCAGAAGATCAGCAGCTGATTGAGGTTCAAATCAACCCCGTTGGCCGCCATGAACCCGTTGAAGCCAAAAAGGCTCAGGGTGATGCTGGCAATCAGCACGACCGCAAGGTTAGTGGCCAAAAACAGCAAAATGCGCATCATGGTTAAGAGTTTCTCCTCAGGAAGAATATGTAACGTACTGCGGGGGTATATAAGGTGATGTCGGGGCGTATTCAACCGGGCGATCATTTCAAACTGTGTCGTTTGCTGTCGCCCCGGCGATAAGTGTCATCGGCGAGAGGGTAGGGGCAGAGCGATTGCGCTTGAATCGCCCGGAGCCAGCTTGCGGGCGGGCACCTGCGAGCCGGCTCCATCAGGTCCGTTACTGCTTGTAAGTCTTCAGAAAATTGCCGATCCGGCCAATGGCCTGCTCCAGGTCATCCACCCGCGGCAGCGTCACCACGCGGAAGTGGTCCGGCCACGGCCAGTTGAATGCCGTACCCTGAACGATCAGCAGTTTTTCCGAGAGCAGCAGGTCCAGCGCGAACTTCTCGTCGTTGTGGATCGGGCAGACTTTCGGGTCGATGCGCGGGAAGGCATACAGCGCCCCCATCGGCTTCACGCAACTGACGCCCGGGATGTCGTTGAGCAATTCCCAGGTCCGGTTGCGCTGTTCCAGCAAGCGGCCCGGCGGCAGGATCAGGTCATTGATGCTCTGATAGCCACCCAGGGCGGTCTGGATCGCGTGCTGGCTGGGCACGTTGGCACACAGCCGCATGTTTGCCAGGATATCGATGCCTTCGATATAGCTGACTGCGTTGTGCTTGGGCCCGGAAATGGCGATCCAGCCCGAACGGAAACCCGCCACGCGGTAGGATTTCGACAGCCCGTTGAAGGTCAGGCACAACAAGTCTGGAGCCAGAGACGCGGTGCAGATGTGCACGGCGTCGTCGTAGAGAATCTTGTCGTAGATTTCGTCGGAGAAGACCACCAGATTGTGCTGACGGGCAATCTCCAGCATCCCCAGCAACACTTCACGGGAATAGACGGCGCCGGTCGGGTTGTTCGGGTTGATGATCACCATGGCCTTGGTGTTCGGCGTGATCTTGGCCTTCATGTCTTCCAGATCAGGCCACCAGTTGGCCTGCTCGTCGCACAGATAATGCACCGGGTTGCCGCCGGACAATGCCACAGCTGCGGTCCACAGCGGGTAGTCCGGCGCCGGCACCAGTACTTCGTCGCCGTTATTGAGCAAGGCCTGCATCGACATCACGATCAGTTCCGAGACGCCATTGCCCAGATAGATGTCTTCGATGCCAACACCTTCGACCTGCTTCTGCTGGTAATACTGCATCACCGCCTTGCGCGCGCTGAACAGACCTTTCGAATCGCTGTAGCCCTGAGCCATAGGCAGGTTGCGGATCACGTCCTGCAGGATTTCGTCCGGCGCCTCGAAACCAAACGGCGCCGGGTTGCCGATGTTCAGCTTGAGGATACGATGGCCTTCCTCTTCCAGGCGCTTGGCGTGCTTGAGCACCGGCCCGCGAATGTCGTAGCAGACGTTGGCGAGCTTGTTCGATTTGCTGAACTGCATGGTGATTGGTCCCGAAAAGAGACGGCCCGCTGTGTGAAGAAGCGCAGACCGCTGAGCATGACGCCATCAAAATGGGTTTGTACGCGAGAAACGCGGGTGACAGACTGGCGTCCAACGAAGGCGCAATCATACGTGCCACCCGATCCGTGGAAAAGACACAGATCGGGCTTTTTCATTTACGGAGGTCTACCCGTGGCTAAGCTGGATAAAACCCTTGAAGAATGGAAAGCGATGCTCGATCCGGAGCAGTACAACGTCTGCCGGCTGAAGGGCACGGAGCGTCCATTCAGCGGCAAATACAACGAGACCAAGACCGACGGCATTTACCACTGCATCTGCTGCAACGAGCCCCTGTTCGATTCGAAGACCAAGTTCGATTCGGGTTGCGGCTGGCCGAGCTTCTACGCGCCGCTTGAAGGGAGTGCAGTGGTCGAAGTGCGCGACGTCAGTCACGGCATGATCCGCACCGAAGTGGTCTGCAGCAAATGCGATGCTCACCTCGGTCACGTGTTCCCGGACGGTCCGCCGCCCACCGGTCTGCGCTATTGCATCAACTCCGTGTGCCTGGACCTGGTGCCGCGCAGCGCCTGATGCAGGCTTATCACCGGCAACAATGGGATAGCGCGCCGGACAATGGCGCGCTAGCTTGGCGGTTTACAATTTCGAGGCATCGCCATGAGCGACGAACTGCTGAACATTCCGGTGCAAACGATCAAGGGCGAGCAAAAGACCCTGGCTGATTTCGGCGGCAAGGCGGTACTGGTGGTGAACACCGCCAGCAAGTGCGGTTTCACCCCGCAATACAAGGGCCTTGAGGAGTTGTGGCAGGGCTACAAGGATCGCGGGCTGGTGGTGCTGGGCTTTCCGTGCAACCAGTTCGGCAAGCAGGAGCCGGGCAACGGAGGCGCGATTTCCGACTTTTGCGAACTGAACTACGGGGTGAGCTTTCCGCTGTTCAAGAAGATCGACGTCAACGGCAGCCACGCCCACCCGCTGTTCGTGCAGCTCAAGAAGCGCGCGCCGGGGCTGCTGGGTTCGGAAGGCATCAAGTGGAACTTCACCAAGTTTCTGGTGGGCCGTGACGGCAAGCTGGTCAAGCGTTATGCCCCATTGACCAAGCCGGAAGACATCAAGGCCGACATCGAAGCGCTGTTGAAAGAACACGCGACCGGTTGATCGAAGCAGCCTTTAATGCGGCTGTTCCACGGGGATCCACTGATCCAGCAACGCCATCAATTCCTCGCGACGAAACGGCTTGGCCAGGTAGTCGCTCATGCCCGCGGCCTTGCAGTGTTCGCGTTCTTCCGGCATCGCGTTGGCCGTTAGCGCGATGATCGGCAGATCCGACCAGCGCCTGATTTCCCGGATTCGGCGGGTGGCGTCATAGCCGTTCATCACCGGCATGTTGCAGTCCATCAGCACCAGATCGAAGTGGTCCTGCTCGAGTTGCTGCAGCGCCTCGGCGCCATTGCTGCTGATGACCACATCGCAGCCGAGCTTGCCGAGCATGCCCTTCGCCACCAGTTGATTAACCGGGTTGTCCTCCACCAGCAAAATACGCGCCCGATGGGTGGGTGAGGGGCCACCCTGTTCGTGGCTGATACCTGCCTGACCGTCGGCATCCAGAATGCGCTCAAGGCTTTGATGCAGGACGTTGCGCGGCAATGGCCGCGCCTGCTGCTGCAGCGGTGCCAGGATCGCAACCTGCTCGCCGGGCATGAAATTGCCGTACGCCGTCACCAGCAACACCGGCACCGTGCAGGCCTCGCGGATGGCCACCAGGCATTGCGGGCAATCGGTGATCAGCAGGTCTGCGTCGGCGTCGGGTGGCGCGCCTTCTGCCAGCGGCTGACAGGTAACGCCCCATTCCGGCAGCAGTCCGCTGAGCATTTCCAGCAAACCGCTGCCTGTGTCGCTGGCCACCAGTACCTTGCCCTTCAGCAACGGCCATTGCAGCGCGGGCGTGTGTGCCGGCAGCGGCAGGTCCACACGAAAGCGGCTGCCGACGCCGACAGCGGACTCGATACTCAATTGCCCGTTCATGGCATCGGTCAGGTTGTGGGTCAGGGTCAGGCCCAGGCCGGTTCCGCCGTACTGCCGGGTGATCGCGGCTTCGGCCTGGGTAAACGGCTGGAAGATTTTCGCCTGAGCGTCCTGCGCGATGCCGATGCCGGTGTCGCAGACCTCGATGCGCACGTGGTCGCCGTGCTGACTGAGGCGCACGTCCACGCGGCCGGCGCGGGTGAACTTCAGCGCGTTCGAGAGCAGATTGCTGACGATCTGCCGCACCCGGGTCGGGTCACCCAGCACGGACGCCGGAAAGCGCGGGTCGATCAGGCAGGTCAGCTCGACATTCGGCGCCGCGTTTTGCGACAGCAGGCTGGCGGTGTCTTCGATCAAGGCGGCGAGATCGAACGGAATGCGCTCAAGCTCTACCTGGCCGGCGTCGAATTTCGACAGGTCGAGAATGTCGTTGAGCAGTTCGACCAGCACCTTGCCCGAGTCGTGGGCGATGGACAGCTGCTGGCGCTGTTCTGCACTCAGCGGGCCATCGAGGGACAGCGCCAGCATGCCCAACAAGCCATTGAGCGGCGTGCGGATTTCATGGCTCATGTGGGCCAGAAACGCCGAGCGCGCGTGGGCCATGTCCAGCGCGGTACTGCGCGCGATCTGCAGTTCTTCGTTGGACTGACTGAGCCGGGCGTTGCTGGCTTCGAGCTGATTGGTGCGCGCGGAGACGATGTCTTCCAGCTCGTTGAGATGATCGGTGAGCCGGTTTTCCGCCTCCCGCCGCCGTGCGAACTCACTGGCCACGCTCTCGAACTGCCGATTGGTGACCGCCACCAGCACGCCGATTTCGTCTTGCTCATGGCCGCGCGGGCAGGGCACCGGCGGCTGAACGGGGCTGCGCGGATCCCGTTCGGACAGTGCACGGATCATGCCCGTCAGCGGTTTGGTGAGGGTGAAGTAAAACAGCGCCAGCAACAGGCCGGCCAGCACCAGGCTGCGCACGAAGCCGTTGACCAGGGTAATCACGGCCCGCTGCAGGAAATGGCTGCCGAATGCGAAGGTGTCGACGTCCAGGTGCAAGGTGCCGATCGACTCGTCAGGCATGTGGTCCAGATGCAGCATGTCTTCGAACTGCCGACTCCCGCCGAACAGGAAATCACTGACCATCCGGTAAGCGCTGTTCGCCAAGGGTCGAGACACGGCAGCGAGCTGAACGTTGTTGTTATCGGTCAGCCGCGCGCCGACCACGGCCGGGGAGTGCAGCAGGCCGAGGGTCAGCTCTTGCGCCAGTTCTGCGTCCAGGTTGTACGCAATACGCGAGGCGGGGTTGTGGCTGATTTGCAGCAAGGAGCGAATTTCACGATCGATGGACGCGTCTTCGCTGGCATAATCGAGGGCAATTTGAAACAGACTGAGCAGCGTGCCCAATACAAAGCCGATCAGCACAGTCAAACGGGCCTGTTTGAATGACAGCCGGTGGGTGATCGGTATATCCATAAAGGCACTGTCACTTCTTGTGTCCGTCGCATGGCAAGCATAGCTGATCGCGGCCGGGCGTTAACCCGTTAAATCAAGGAGAAACCGTGGATTCTCGATTGAACGCATTTCTGGAACGCGCCGAGTCGGTACTGGCGCGTCTCGAACCTCTGTTGCCGGCGGTGCGTCAGCCCGTCGATTGGGAGACGACGCTGGCCGCGCGCTGGGTGCACGAAGGCCGCGGCGGTTACCTGATGCCGCTGGAAGTCACGCTGGACATGCGCCTGTCCGACCTCATCGGCGTCGACCGCCAGCGCGAGCAACTGGGCCGCAATACCCAGCAGTTCATCGACGGCCTGCCCGCCAACCATGCGCTGCTCTGGGGATCCCGTGGCACGGGCAAGTCGTCGCTGGTCCGCGCCTTGCTGGCCGAGCACGCCAAAGCCGGCCTGCGCCTGATCGAGATCGAGCGCGATCATCTGGGTGATCTGCCTCGTGTGGTCGAGCAACTGCAGAAGTTGCCCCAGCGCTTCGTACTGTTCTGCGATGACCTGTCGTTCGAATCCGGTGAAGGCGACTACCGGGTGCTCAAAAGCGTGCTCGACGGTTCGCTGGAGCAAGCGCCGGACAACGTCCTGCTGTACGCCACGTCCAACCGCCGTCATCTGGTGCCGGAGAAGGAGAGCGATAACGCTCACTGGCAGCGTGGTGACGACGGCGAGATTCACCCGAGCGAAGCGGTCGAGGACAAAATTGCGTTGTCGGACCGCTTCGGCCTCTGGCTTTCGTTTTATCCCTTCACCCAGGAGCATTTCCTGGATGTGGTGGAACACTGGATTGGCGAACTGGCGACCAAGGCCGGCCTGCAATGGCAACGCGATGAAGCGCTTGAGATCCACGCCGTGCGCTGGGCGACCGGCCGTGGCAACCGCAACGGTCGTTGCGCGTATCAGTTCGCCCGTTATTGGGTAGGTTTGAAAATGCTGGAGCAAGACGCATGATTGATTTGAATTCTGCAGGGGAGGGCCTTGATGGCTACCGCCTGCTGGCTGCACAACTGGAATCCCTGCTGGCCGACGAGCGCGACTTCATCGCCAACGCGGCGCAGTTTTCGGCCTTCCTTTATAGCCAGCTCGACGACTTGAACTGGGCAGGCTTCTACCTCAATCGCAACGAAGAGCTGGTGCTGGGTCCGTTCCAGGGCCAGATCGCCTGCGTGCGCATTCCGTTCGGCAAGGGCGTCTGCGGCACGGCGGCACAGAGCCGCGAAACCCAGCGCGTGCACGATGTCCATGAGTTTCCCGGACACATCGCCTGCGACAGTGCTTCCAATAGCGAGGTGGTGGTGCCTTTGATAAAGGACGGAAAGCTGATTGGCGTTCTGGATCTGGACAGCCCGAGTGTCGGGCGCTTCAGCGAGGAAGATCAGGCGGGGATTGAGCGGCTGGCGGCGATTTTCCTGGAATCAACCGATTGCTGAGATGAAGTCCTGACGCACCGTGTTGCGCGGTGCGTCAGGCGTCAGCCATCAGTCGTAGATAGCTTTCTTTTTCCACTCGGCGTCGGCGTCCACGACCTTCAAGCCTTCGGTCAGCTCGTTATTGTCGTCTTCAGTCGGTGCAATGGTGTCCAGTACCATGGAGTTGGCCTTGGCCAGTTGCCGTTCCATGGCCTGCAGGTGGGCTTTCCACGGCGCGGGCTCAGGCTGATTTTTCAGATATTGAACGCCGCGCTCAAATGCCAGACGGGCCTGGCCAGGCTGCTCCTGACTCATCGCGTGCTGGCCCAGGTTGTTGAAGAACTCGATGTGCAGCAGCACCAGCAAATTGCGGATCTCGCGAATCCAGTGCTTGGCTTCAGCTGTTTGCAGGAAACCATCGTGGGCCGCTCGCGTGACCTGGCCGTGCATGGCTTCTAAAAGAAAGCGCACGTCCTTGGCCTTGGCTTCGGTCTGAATCGGGCTCGCCGGGTTGCTGACCGTGATCGCGTCACCCTGGGCCACCAGCGCTTCCAGTTCAGCCTGGCGTTCCTGAAGGTTCGGGTTGTTCCTTTTTTCCAGAGCGAGCAGGCGCTTGACCACGTTCAGCTCCAGGCGCACCAGCAGCAGCTTGAGCGCCGGTGTCATCAGCTGACCGGGGAAGGTTTCCGACAGCTCGCTGCAGCGACGCAACCGATCATTGAGCTCGACCATGCTTCGCGCGCGCTCGACCTTTTTGCCTTCTGCGACATGATTCAGATAGCCCACCGCAATGAGGAGCACGATGCCTGCTACAACCAAGAAGGTGATAAAGAGTGGTGTCACCGCACAAGCCTCAGTCAAGTAATTTGCGCGAGTGTAGTGGCTATCCACTATCGCGGGAAGGTGGTCCTGTCACTCCGCCTGATATTCCCCATGGCGGCTGACACGTGTGTATCGGCCGTTCATTGCCTAAATAGAGGGCGAAGTCATTGATTTGAATATATTTTCACTGAGGGGTTGACGACCCCTATATCCATCCATAGAATGCGCGCCACTTGCAGCGTAAAGCACACAGCAGAGCGTAGCAGGGAGTGAATGTTGTAGCGTGTCCCCTTCGTCTAGTGGCCTAGGACACCGCCCTTTCACGGCGGTAACAGGGGTTCGAGTCCCCTAGGGGACGCCATTGCGGGAATAGCTCAGTTGGTAGAGCACGACCTTGCCAAGGTCGGGGTCGCGAGTTCGAGTCTCGTTTCCCGCTCCATTTTTAAGCAGCTTTGCTTTCGGGCGAAGTTGAGTGAAACCAGAAAGCGTCTTCGGATGTATTTCTGGAACTGGAACACAACACCATGGTGTTTCCAGGCTGTGTCCCCTTCGTCTAGTGGCCTAGGACACCGCCCTTTCACGGCGGTAACAGGGGTTCGAGTCCCCTAGGGGACGCCATTTGCGGGAATAGCTCAGTTGGTAGAGCACGACCTTGCCAAGGTCGGGGTCGCGAGTTCGAGTCTCGTTTCCCGCTCCAAATTCTCAAAAACGCCGCTCACTAGAGCGGCGTTTTTGTTTGTGCGGGATTTGGGTAGTGATCCAGTCTACCGCTACCTTGATCTGCACATTTCGCATATTTATATATAGCTATATTGAATTTAATTAATATAACCTTCGATGCTATGGTTCTGATCCCTGACGCTGCTTCACCCGGCGCAGGCCCAAGAATCGGCTACCGCACAGGCGGACCGGCGTTCATTTCATGATCCGGTTCCGATGGAGCCTCCCCGGAGATTGCCTGTGTCGATCAAATCCCTTCTGTTGCGCCCTGTGTTATCACTTCTCCTATTCACCGGCTCACTCAGCGCGGTGCATGCCGCAGAACTGGTGGTGGGCGATCAAAGCTATGGCGCCCGAACCGTCATGGAAGCCGCTGGCGTTCTCAACGATTTGCCCTATACGCTGGAATGGAAGCAGTTCACCGCCGGCTCGCCCGTCGCGGAAGCGCTGAATGCCGGCAGCCTCGACGTCGGCTTGCTGGGTGATGCGCCGGTGTTGTTTCTCGGCGCGTTGGGGGCGCCCATCAAGGTGATTGGCGTTTCACGGCAGAACCTGGCGGGGGTGGCGATCGTGGTGGGCAAGGATTCGCCGATCAAATCGGTGGCCGACCTTAAAGGCAAGCGGGTGGCGATCTGGAAGGGTTCGTGGAGCCAGCAATTGATGCTGACTGCGCTGGACAAGGCCGGCATCGCGCGGGATGCGGTGGAATATCGATATTTGAGTGCGCTGGACGCTTCCCATGCTCTGGACGGTGGTTCGGTTGACGCTATCGCCACGTGGGATCCCTACGTGATTCAGCAGGAGCGCCAGGGCGGGCGGGTGATCACCACCGCGCAAAACCTGATCCCGGCGCAGAGCTTTGTCGTCGCCAATGACCGCTCGATCAAAGACAAGCGCCCGGAAATCACCGACTTCCTCCAGCGCCTGCAAAAAGCTCGGGCCTGGTCGGTCGCCAACAAGCAGAACACCGACACGTACGCTAATGCGTGGGCGGTCCTGTCCAAGGCCGACCCCGAGGTGGCGCGGGGCTGGTTCGAGCGTTCGGCGACGGTGGTGCTGCCGATTTCACCCCAGGTCATTACCCAGGCGCAGCAGACCATCGACTTTTTCAACGCTGCGGGGCTGACGAAGTCCTATCCGGCTGGCACTGTGTTCGACGACTCCTTTGCCGCTGCGCTTGACGCCGGGGCTGACGCGTCGGCACAAGCGGCGCGTTGATCGATCACGGCAGTCACCGCACAGGCCCACTTGCTGGAGCATTGACCCATGAGTTTCACCTCGTTGCATTGGGGCGCTTACCGTCCGCGGGTTGTTGACGGACGGCTTCAGGCCATGGATCCGGTGGAGTGGGACGCGGACCCTTCGCCGATTGGTTCGTCTATTCCCGGGGCAATCGACTCGGCCACGCGTATCCGTCGGCCGGCCGTGCGCCGCAGTTTTCTCGAGCGCTTCGACGATCATCCGGCCCTGCGCAACCCGCACTTGCGCGGCCACGAAGCCTTCGTCGAGGTGCCGTGGGATGTTGCGCTGGATCTGGTCGCCACCGAGTTGTCGCGGGTAAAGAGTGAGCATGGCAACAAAGCGATATTCGGCGGCAGTTACGGCTGGGGCAGCGCGGGGCGGTTTCATCATGCGCAAAGCCAGTTGCACCGTTTCCTCAACAGCTGCGGCGGCTACGTCTACAGCGTTGACAGTTACAGCCTCGGCGCGGGCCGGGTGTTGATGCCGCACATCGTCGGCAACATGGACTGGCTGCTCGCAGCGCACACCTCCTGGCAGAATCTGGCGGAGCATTTCGAGCTGTTCGTCGCGTTTGGCGGGTTGCCGTTGAAGAACGCGCAATGCAGCCCCGGCGGTGCCAGCGATCATCTGGTCAGCAACGGCATTCGCAGGATGTCGGATGCCGGCGTGCAGTTCGTCAATGTCAGCCCACTGCGTGATGATTTAACCGGACCGCAGCGCAATGAGTGGCTCGCCGTGCGGCCCGGCACCGACACTGCGCTGATGATGGCGCTATGCTGGGTGCTGGTGGACGAAGGACTGCACAACGTAGATTTTCTGCGTCGTTATACGGTGGGGCATGAGCGCTTCATCGAATATGTGCTCGGCGCGGTAGATGGCGTGGCGAAGACGCCGGAGTGGGCGGCAGCGCTGACGGATATTCCGGCGCAACGGATCGTCAGCCTGGCGCGGGAGATGGCCGGCAAGCGCACGATGATCAACGTCGCCTACTCGCTGCAGCGGGCGCAGTTTGGCGAGCAACCGTTCTGGATGACCGTGACGTTGGCGGCGATGCTTGGTCAGATCGGTCTGCCCGGCGGCGGCTTCGGGCTGGGTTATGGCTGCATGAACAACACCGGCAGCGGGCGCAAGGCGTTTTCCGGGCCGCGCTTTTCCCAGGGCGTGAACCCGGTCAAGGATTTCATTCCGGTGGCGCGGGTCACTGACATGCTGCTCAATCCCGGCGAGGCGTTCGATTACAACGGCAAGGGTTATCACTACCCGGACGTCCGACTGGTGTACTGGGCCGGCGGCAACATTTTTCATCATCACCAGGACATCAATCGACTGCTGCAGGGCTGGCAGCGTCCGGAAACCATCATCGTTCACGAGCAGTTCTGGACCGCTCAGGCCAAACACGCGGACATTGTGCTGCCTGCGACCACTGCGCTGGAGCGTGATGACATTGGTAGCGCGGCGTCCGACCGTTTCATGATCGCCATGCACAAGGTGATCGAGCCGGTGGGGGAGGCGCGGGACGATTATGCGATCTTCGCCGAGCTGTCCCGTCGGCTGGACTGCGAGCAGGTGTTTACTGAGGGCCGTGATGCCGGGCAATGGCTGCGCTTGCTGTATGAAGAGTCGCGACCACGTGCCGGAAGCTTTGCCATCGAGCTGCCGGATTTTGAGGAGTTCTGGCGCAAGGGCGTGTTCGAAGTGGATTACCCGGCAGACGGTACTGTGCTGCTCAAGGCCTTTCGGGATGATCCTCAGAGGAATCCGCTGCAGACGCCGTCGGGCAGGATCGAGATTTTCAGTGAGAAGATCGCAGGCTTTGGCTATGCCGACTGCCCCGGCCATCCCGTGTGGCTGGACAAGCCCGCCCAGCCACTTCCCTTGCATCTGCTGTCGAACCAGCCGAAGACGCGCCTGCACAGTCAATACGATCACGGGGCTTACAGCCAGGCCTCGAAAATTCAGGGTCGGGAGCCGTTGACGATCAACCGGCAGGACGCCTTGGCGCGCGGGATTGCCGAGGGGGATGTGGTCAGGGTGTTCAACGATCGCGGTGCTTTTCTGGCGGGGGTGATTGTGTCCGACGACATTCGCCCGGGCGTGGTACAGATCGCAACGGGGGCCTGGTTTGATCCGTTGGTGAAGGGTCAGCCGAACAGCCTGGAGAAGCACGGCAACCCGAATGTGCTGACTGAAGATGTCGGGGCGTCGAGGCTGTCTCAGGGCTGCTCGGCGCAGACAGTGACGGTTGACGTTGAAAGGTGGCACGGCGAAGTACCGCCGATCACCGCGTTCGAGCCGCCTGAAATGCTGGCTTGATCGGCGAACGTAGGACTGGCTTTAGCCGGGAAGACGTTGGACATGACGCTGCAAGATTGAGGGTGTCGCAACTGGCCTCTTCCCGGCTGAAGCCGGTCCTACTGTGGAATGCAGTGCTACTTACTGCCTGACTGCTCGCCCGGCAAATACGGCCTTGCCCACCCCCTGCAACACCACGTCATTCTGTGGCGTGTGTACTCGGCCGCAGACGACGTTGCGGTAATGGCGTTGCAGCGGGTTGCTGCGCGACAGGCCGGGGTTGCCGGTGGCTTCAATCGCCAGTTCAACCGCGCGAATAGCGTTGCTGGTCACCAGGTATTTGATCTGCGCCCCATGACTGGCCGGCGTCAGCCCATGAGTCGCCGATTCCAGCAGTGTCCGGTTGGCGAACAACAAGGTGTCGATGTGGCCGAGTACTTCTTGAAAGCGCGGCAACGTCGACAGCGAGGCTCCCAGGTTGGACGGCGTGCGCTGCTCCAGAAAATTCACCAGCCAGTCCCGCGCCGATTGCGCAATGCCGTCGTACACCGAAGACAACAACACCGACATCCACAGCAATCCTGTTGCATCCAGTTCAGGCTGCGGCGAACTCGCCGGGCTGGTGTTGACCCTATGATCCAGCGGCACCAGCACGTCGTCGAAAATCACCTCGTGGCTGGAGGTCGCGCGCATGCCCAAATGATCCCAGTCCTCGATGATGCTCACGCCCGGGCTGTCCTTGCGCACCAGCCACACCCCGACCAGCGGATCGGCGTCATCGCTGCGCGCCCAGACGTTGAACCAGGTCAGGCCGCGGCTCCCCGTCGAGTAAATCTTCCGTCCGCTGATCCGCCAGCCTTCCGCCGTCCTGCGCGCAATCGTCGCCGGCAGCCCGCCGCGAGAAGGCGAGCCCAGATCCGGCTCAACGCGCAGCGCATTGATCAGCGCACCTTTATGCACCGCGTCCAGCGCGACCCGTCGGTATAAATGCTCGGGCCAGTTTTTGACCTCCCGAATGCGTGCGTGCTGGATGTACTGCATCACCAGAATCAGCGCAGTGGAGGGCTCGCCGCGCGCCACCGCGCTGATCACTTGCTGTGCCCGCTTAAGATCCGCATCACCGCCCCCCAGCGCGCCTTCGACCGTCAGCCCGAGCAGACCTTGCTCGTGCAGCAAACGGAAGTTCTCGTGTGGGAATTCAGCCGTTTCATCGTAGTGCTGCGCGGTCTCGGCCAGCCGCTCGGTGATCCCCTGCAAACGCGCCACAAAGGCCGCCTCGGTCTCGGCATCAGCTGAAGCATCAGGCTGCCGATTCAATCCTGCGCTCATGCCGGGACCTGCGATTTTTCAGCGTCCGTGACCTTCGCAGCCGCTGCCAGCCGCGCGGCGGTATGACGATTAACGGGAAACTCCAGACCAAAGTGTTCGCGCAGGGTCGAGCCGGTGTAATCACTGCGTTGCAGGCCGCGTTGCTGCAGGACCGGAATCACCAACTCGGTGAAGTATTTCAGCCCATCAGGCAACAGCGAATTGATGATGAAGCCATCACTGGCGCCGTTCTCGAACCAGTGCTGAATCTGGTCGGCGACCTGTTCGGGCGTGCCGACGAACTCGCGGCGGGGGCGGGAGAAATCCAGCGCAACCTGACGCAGGGTCAGGTTCTGCTCCCTGGCCTGCTGCTTGATCCGATCCGAACCGCCTTTCTGGCTGTTGGCGCCCAGATCGCCCAGGTCCGGAAACGGCGCATCCAGCGGGTATTGGCGGAAGTCGTGATCGTTGAACGGCCGGCCCAGCGCGACGATAGCGTCTTCGATGCTCACCAGTTCCACCGCTTGCTGATAACGCTGCTCAACCTCTTCGGCGTCGCGCCCCACGATCGGGCGAATGCCCGGCAAAATCGACAGGTCATCCGGGTTGCGTCCAAAGCCGATAGCGCGGCGCTTGAGGTCGGCGTAATACGCTTGAGTCTCTTCCAGGGACTCGGCGTGGACGAAAATCGCATCGGAATACTCTGCAGCGAAGTTGCGCCCGTCCTCGGAAGTCCCTGCCTGAAACAGCACCGGCTGACCCTGGCGTGAGCGGGCGATGTTCAGCGGGCCTTTGACCTGAAAGAAGTCGCCCGCGTGGTTCAAGGCGTGCAGCTTGCTGCGGTCGAAAAACTCACCCGTCTGCTTGTTGCGGGTGAAGGCGTCGTCCTCCCAGGAATCCCACAGCCCTTTGACCGCCGACACGTGCTCCCTGGCAATGCGATAGCGCACGGCGTGGGGCGGATGCTCGCTCTTGCTGAAGTTTTCGGCGGTGCCGCTGAGCCATGAGGTGACGACGTTCCAGCCGGCGCGGCCGCCGCTGATGTGGTCCAGGGAAGAGATCTGCCGCGCCACTTGAAAGGGCTCGGTGTAGCTGACGGTCACGGTGGCCACCAGGCCGATCTTTGATGTCGTCGCCGCCAGCGCCGAGAGAATGGTCAGTGGCTCGAAACGGTTGAGGTAGTGCGGGCTGGAGTTCTCGTGGATGTGCAGGCTGTCGGCGATGAACACGAAGTCGAATTTCGCGTCTTCAGCCAGTCGGGCCTGGCCTTTATACCAGTCGACGTTGGTGCTGGCGTCGGCCTGCGCGTCCGGGTGGCGCCACTCGCCCCAACCGTGGCCCACGCCATGGACCATTGCACCGAATTTGAGTTGACGAGGCTTGCTCATGATGTGTGCTCCTGAGTCGAGCGCTTAGCGCGCAGCTTGGGGATTGTTCTGGTGGGCGGCTTGCTCGGCTGATTGCTCGGCGGCCAGGCGGATGGCGTTGAAATCCGCATCGAAGCCGTGGGACACGTCGACGTGCTTGTTAAGGATGCCTTCGCGCTGGTAGATGTCCGCCGTGTTCTGCAGGCCCTTGATGACGCCGTCATCGATGCTCACGCGTTCCATTTTGGTGTCCTGGTTGACCGCCAGGTGCACGGCCAATGGCAGCCCGGTGACCTTGGTCTGGGCGGCGGCGTATTCGGCGGGATGGGCGTTGGCCCAGCGGTAGGCGCGGTCGAGGCGCACCACGAAGTCGTCCAGTTGCACGCGCTTGTCGGCGATAGCCTTGCTGGTCGCAGCGAGGTAGGAATGATTGGTCAGCAAGTCCGGGCCGTTGGGCAGAATGCGCGCGCCGTTCTGCGTGGCGACGGTGGTGTAGGGCGCCCAGGTGGCCCAGGCGTCAGCATCGCCGTTGTCGAGGATCAGCCGCGACTCGCTGGGCAGCAGGTAGACGAAATTCACGTCGCTGGTCTTCAGGCCCGCTTCGTTCAGCGCGCGGATGGCCAGGTAATGGCCGATGGAGCCGCGTCCGGTGACGATGCGCTTGCCCTTGAGGTCGGCAACCGACTTGATCGGCGAGTCGTTGCGCACGATCAATGCAGTGGTATAGCGGCCGCTGACGTGGGTGATGCTGATGACCTTCAACGCGGCCCCCGCGCCCAGCGCAAAGACATACGGCGCGTCGCCCAGTGCGCCAACGTCAACGGCCCCTGCGTTCAGGGCTTCGCCCAGTGGCGACGCCGAAGGGAATTCGGAGAACTTGATCTCGTAGGGTACGTCCTTGAGCTCGCCGGACACCTCCAGCAGCACCTTCAGCGCGGACTTCTGGTTAGCGACGAGCAGCGGCTGGAGTGGCTCGGCGGCCTGCGTGATTTGGCTGAATGACAATGCGAGCAGTGCGCCGAGTATCACGTGTCGGACGCGGAGCAGGGGAGTGAAAGGGGCGGACATGATGCGTGTCTCCAGGCGTGGAAGTGGATTCTTGGCCTCCGCCTGGAGAAGGGGTCGGCAAGGGGATTGACCTTATGCCTATAAGAAACGGAATAGAAGTATCTTTTGGTTATATGCTAATTATGTATTTGTGTGATGATGCGGATACTAATTATTAAATTAATGCATAACTATTTTTGGGGCGATGCATTTTGTGCAGGAGCGGTTGCCCACGAGGTGGCGGGCACACGCGCTGAATCTTCAGCGGCTGGAACGCCATCTTCGCGAGCACGCTCACTCCCACAGCGGCTGGCGTCGTCCGCGCGACGGGGGCCAGCCGTCATGCGGCGGCTCAGATCACATAAAACCCGTGGGTCCCGTCGCGGCCCAACTGCTCGACCAATCCATACTCCCAATCCAGATACGCCTGCATCGCCTCACGCGGCGCATCAGTGCCTTCATAAGGCCGGCGATAGCGATCAATGCGCGAGGAGGCCAGATGGCTTTCGCCGTGCTCAAGCTCTAACCCCGCCGCGGCCCAACTGGCGGTGCCGTCCTTGAGCACAAACACCGGCTTGCCCGTAAGCGCTTCGACCTCAGACACAGCCAGGCGCGCCAGTTTGCTGCTGCCACAGGTCAGCACGTAGCGCTCGGCGACCGGAATGTTCTGCAGCGCGCTGGCAAGGTCGGCTCGCAGCGTCCACCAGGCACCCGGAATATGCTGCTTGACGTAGTTGGCGCTGGCGGTGAAATCCAGCACCGCCACGCCACCGTGTTCGCGCCACTGGCGCAGTGTTTCGGCGCTGATCTCCTCGACCTGCGGCGCGGGCGGACTCGGCGCGTTCCAGCCGCCTTTTTCGCTGAAATCCTCAGGGTCCAGGTTGTCCACCACGAACACCTCCCAGCCGAGCTGTGCGAGCCACGAAGCCGACATGTTCGCGCGCACGCCGTCGTCGTCGAGCAAGACAATTCGTGCGCCGCGCACGCTGGCGTAATGGTCAGTCTCCTGCACCAGTTGGCCGCCCGGCGTCGAACGCGCACCCGGCACGTGACCGGCTTCGAATTCTTCCGGCGTGCGCACATCGAACAGGTACGTCGTGCGAGTCGTCTCTGCCTGCCAGACCGGCAGGTTCGCGCGGCTGCCTCGTTTCACTCGTGCTTTGTCCGCCACGTTGCGCGCATCCGCCCGAGCGACTTCCCGGGTCGCGTCGCTGACTTGCGGGAAGCGCCGGGATTGCCCGTGATCCAAGGTCTGCCCGGCCAGCAGCCAGCCGATGGTGCCATTGCGCAGGGCGGAAATCGGGTTGGGCAGGCCCGCGTTGACCAGCGACTGGGTGCCGATGATGCTGCGCGTACGGCCGGCGCAATTGACGATGATCCGGGTGTTGGGATTGGGCGCCAGTTCACGGGCACGCAGCACCAGTTCGGCACCGGGCACACTGACGCCGGTGGGAATGCTCATGGTCTGATATTCATCGAACCGCCGCGCATCCAGCACCACCACGTCGGCCTTGGCGTCGAGCAACTGCTTGACCTCTTCGGCGGCCAAAGACGGCGTGTGGCGACGATGCTCCACCAGTTCGCCGAACGCCTTGCTCGGCACGTTGACGTCAATGAACACCTCGCCGCCAGCGTTGCGCCAGCCCTGCAACCCGCCTTCAAGCAGCTTGACGTCGCTGTAACCCAGTTCCTGAAGACGCTTCAAGGCGCGTTCGGCCAGACCTTCGCCGTTGTCATAAACGGTGACAGCGGTATCGCGACGTGGGATGCGCGCGAGCACCTCCAGCTCCAGCTTCGACAACGGAATGTTGGCGGCGAACAGCGGGTGAGCTTCGGCGAACGGGGCTTCTTCGCGGACATCGATCAGCGCGACCTCCTCATGGGCGAGCAGGGCGCGGCGGATGTCGGCGTATGAACGGGTGTCATGGCTCATTGGGCTTGGTTCTCTTTGGACAGGTCCCAGATGTTCGGGAGAAAAGCGTTGGAATAGCCGGAGATGAACAGCTTTTCGCTGCCATCGGGCTGGTAAACAGCGCGCTTCACGGCGCCGATGTTGGCGCCGTAGACATGAATACTGATCGACACCTGATCGTCGAAGGCGTTGCTGACCTGATGAATGTCGTTGCTGCGCGGCGATAGTGCCTCGACATGACCGGGCTCCAGGCGGATCGCCGGGCCTTCCTGTTCGAGTCGCCCATCGGCGCTGCGGGCGAACCCCTGGGAATACTCGGCGCCGCGCAGCATGCCGATCAAGCCCCAGACGCGATGGTCATGAATCGGCGTGCTCTGGCCCGGCCCCCACACGAAGCTGACGACCGAGAACCGCTGCCGTGAGTCGGCGTGCAACAGAAACTGTTGATAGCGCGCCGGATCGGGCGCGGCGAACTCATCCGGCAGCCAGTCGTCATGACTGACCAGTTGCCCCAGCAGCTTGCCACCCCGGGAGAGCAGGTCGCCTTCCCCCGGGTTGCTATCGATCAGCTCGGCCAACGCGCCGATAAAGGCCCTGAGTCGTTCAGGGTGTCGGATGTGAGTCATATCGGCTCCGGTCGGAAAGGGGATGCTTAATATAAGCATAATGCGCCTGGCTAATATGCTATTTATTGATGATTAGGTTATAACCAAAAAGTCGTTGATAACCGATTCGCAGGGTGCCGGACGTTGTGAGGCTATCCAGCGCCTTCGATAGCCATTATGATTTTTGCCTATCTTGTTTCTCTTATTCCATGTGCGATCCGAATGAAAATTGATGACATCGATGCTTTCGTAGCGGTCATTCGCTGCCAGTCGATCAGCCATGCCGCTGAATCCCTCGACCTGACCCAACCCGCCATCACGCGCCGCGTGCAGAATTTCGAGCAAGCGCTGGGCGTCGAATTGTTTGACCGCAACACCAAGCCGCTCAAGCCGACGCCAATGGGCACGCAGGTGTATCAGAAGTGTCTGGCGATCCTGCGGGAAATGGACTCTCTGCGTGAACTCGTCGCCAGCGACACGCCGCCCAGCGGTTTGCTCAGGCTGGGGGTGCCGCAAACCATCGGCGACGTCGTGCTGCTGGATGCGTTGAAACACCTGCGCGGGCAATTTCCCGACCTGCGCGCCCAGGTGATCACTGGCTGGGGCAGCCACCTGATCGGCAAAATCGAGAATGGCGAACTGGACGCGGCCGCGGCGCTGTTCCCGGCCGGGAAGATCTTCCCTGAAGGCATCGTCGGCGAGTCCATCGGCAAGATGGAGCTGGTGGTGGTGTGCGCCAGGAGCGCGCTGCCGAAAAAGCCGGTGAAGCTGACGGACTGCTACGAGCTGGGCTGGGTGCTCAACCCCGATGGCTGCGGTTTCCGCGCCGGACTGCAACGCACGCTGGCTGATCAGGGGTTAAGCCTGAAGGTCAATCTGGAAACCTTCGGCACCGAGCTGCAACTGGGGCTGGTTGCCGATGGCATGGGCCTGGGTCTGGTGCCGCGTCCGCTGCTGGAACGCAGCGTCCACCGCGATTCACTGGCGGTCATGCCGCTAAAGGATTTCAAGCCGGTCATGGACCTGTGGCTGATCTACCCTCGCTTCCTCGGCAATCTGCAGGCGCCGGTGGCGTCCTTCGGCAGTTTGGTGGCGCAGTCGCTGAAGCAGGAGCGGGATGCAGCTTGAGGGCTGTGACGTGGTGGTGGACGGTCTGACCAAGACACCGTTTTGACTACCAGGAAAAGTCCTCGCCGTAGCACAGGCGTTACTCGGCCAAAACTGGATTCAACGCCGCAGGCGTTTGCCAGTGAATATCGGCCCAAGCACCGCTGCCGGCTGCCAGCAACTGGCGCAGATGCTGCTCGTGGAACGCTTCGCCCAGCGAATCGACGCGAAACGTTGCAACCCACTGCTCGCGCCCCAGCTTATAGGCGCTACCGAAATCTGCCCAACTGTCGAAACAGTCCTGCGCCCGCTGTGCGTTCAGCAGCAGGATACGCCAGGCAAGTTCGGGTTCGAGCCAGCGCATCAGCAATGCACAGCGGACCAGAAACGCCACCCGCGCGCAGGCAAAAGCCATGGCTGCACGGGGTTCATCTTCGGCCGTCAGCGCCTGCAGGTCGAGGCTGTACCATTGCTGTTCGAGCGTCGCACTGAAGTGCTTCCGCACCGCCTCGTCATTGAAATTGCTGCGTATTCCGGCTTGGTAGAGCAACGCTGCGCGCAAGGTCGTCCGCGCTTGCTCGGTGAAGGGATCGCATGCCGGCGAGTAGAAGCCCTCGATTTCCATTGCGTCAGCCATGGGCCTGGCTAACAGTAGCGACCAGTGCTTGCGCGGGCTGAACAACGATGCGCCGCCCCTTGCCCTGAATGTTCGCCACAACAACCAGCCTGAAACAACCGCTGCGATACTTAAAAACATGCCGTTCTCCTTACCTTGCCCGAGCCTGCCATGCTTGGATTTCTCCGGCCAGCGGCGAGGTCATATCAGGCCACTGCACATCTTCGGTCAGGTACAGCGGGGCATCAGACGAACGCTCAACGCGTTCGCAGAATATGTGGCGAGTGGCGTACTTGACCGAAGCCGCGTGCGGGGCAGTCTGCAGGAACTGCTGTGGCTGACGTCCGGCCACCAGCCATTCGACCATGGCCGAGGGCGCATCTAGGCAGTCGTACAGTTGCGGATAACAGGCTACCAGACGACTCTGAGCGGCCGGGTCGCTGACGGTTTCGATTCGCTGCCAACCGACTTCGGTGCGCACGATGCCGATTGCAATGCAGTCGGCGGGCGTCTGCTGGTCGGTGCCGAGGGCATTCAGGCACTGCAGCAAGTCCTGGTAATAACGCTCGACCGGTGGCCGGTTCTGCTTGCCCTTGACCTGCTCGACGGTCAAGGTGCCGTCGGCCTGAACGATCAGGCTGATGGTGATGTGTGGCTGGCCCTGGCTGTCGCGAAAACTGAACACGCGAATGCGCCGCTGCTCCAGCGCTTCTGCATAGCGCTCGCCGTAGCCGCCGGTCAAGGCACGACGATCAGCGAACTGGCCCAGGCAGTGGCGCATCACGTAGCTTTCAAAGGCCATTTCCGCGCGCAGCGAGGGGCTCTCCGGGCGCAGCTCCTGTAATACGTGCTCAGCGGTGGTCACCCGGGCGAGCAATGCCTCGGGGTTGCTCTTGCGCCAGCCTAGCTCGACCCGCTCCGCCATTTGCGCATGTTCTTTTTGCCACAGCGCCAGCGCCTGCGGGCAGTTGATGCGGTCGAGCTTGCCGGCCAGCGCCGTGCCCTGGCGAGAGGTCAGGAACTCCACCAGCAAGGCCTCTTGAGCCAGCAGTGGCGCTTGATGCGGATCGACCCAAACCAGCGGCGCGGGTGTCTGCTGCGAATTTTTGCCGGCGTCGCTCAAATGCCTTGGCACCCATGAGGGCGGCTCGGCGCCCAGTGCTTCGGCAGCCTGCTCCAGGGTCAGGATCCGCCGCGCAGGTTCGAAATTGCCGACCAGATGACGGTAATAATGATTGAGCAACCATTTGCCCACCTCTGGCGCATCACCGCGGGCCTTGCTGCGTTCAGCAATCCCGCGCTTGAGCTGATCAGCATTGAGTGCGTTGCGCGAGGCGTAACCGGATTGTCGTGCTTGCGGTTTCACCGCCATACCTGCCACCAGGTCTTGCAGTCCGGTTTTCCAGCAGCCTCCAGCTCGGCGATGCTCTGGCGGAAAATTTCGATATTGTGCTGGTCGGCCGCGTTGTTCGGGTCACTTTGCAGGATGGAGCGCTGGTAATACGCCAAAGCTTCTTCCTTGCGGCCAAGCCCTTCAAGTACTTCTCCGGCGCAGCCCAGGAGGGATGCCTCGTCGCGTTCGTTAATGTGCGGTGCGTAGCGTAGCCACAAGCTGGTGGCCGCCTCCGGCAAACTGAACGACAAGTACAAGGCGATTTTCGTCCTTACGAACAGCTCCGAGTACTCCAAATCTTGGTCGCGTACGCCGCGCTCTTCCTGCCATTGGAGGATACGCTCCAGCCAGATCAATATTTCGCGGTTGCGGTCCAGGCGGTGCAGGGCACGGGTGACACCCAGTAGGTATTCTTCAGGGTCGTGGCGGCTGTAGCCATAGTCGGCTGCGTAGTGCCAAAGGTGTTCGGCAGCGTCGGCGATGCCCTCGTTGTCCTCCAGCAGAATTCGGTTTTCGAGGATGCCCTGATAATGTTCTGCGAACGAGCTGGCGGCGATGCCTCGGGAATGCAGCTCAATGGCCTGCTCATACATGCGTTGGTCGTTGTAGCGCCGGTAGTTATTTGCCAAGTTGTTGCACAGCATTGAGTACAGGTGCGCACAGGCATCGAAGCGGTGCCCGCGGCCGCTGGAGAAACATTGCTCCATTCGAGCCTGGCCGTGTTCGTAGGCAGCCTTTTGTACTTGGCTCAGCAGCGCCCAGGCTTGGTCTGCCTCATCGCTCGAGAGTTGCTCGACGTGCGTTTCGACCAGACCCTCGGTGTGGACCGCAAACCGGTAGTAGTACATACCACCGGCCAGTGGAGGTAAAGGTTGGCGCAGGGCATTGATAATGCCGAACACACTCGCGTGGGCGCTAAGCAGGCTGAAGGCGCTGCGGTTGTCCTGCATATTGCCGGCGGGGACTGCCTCGCGGAGCATGGCAAGTTCAGTGTTGGCGTCAATTCGTCCGGCAATGCGTTCCCGCACCGCCAACAGGCGATTGATCCACGGGTGGTTTGGCGAGCGGCGCCTGGCTTCAGCAAGGGCCTCGGTGAAGACGTTGTCGATCTGACCAAGCTCGTGGCCTTTGGCATGCATGGCATCAAGCAGCGGCCCCAAGGTCGGCATCGACTCGTCACGCGACGGCAGGCCGGAAATGAACCGCTCCAGCACCGCTTGATCGTCACAGGCACGCATCACGCACAACGGCCACCATGCGGATGCATCCTCGGCATCGAGCAGGCGATCGTGTACCCAAGCAGCCGTGCCCGGCCACATTTCGTCGCGCATTTCATAAATTTCCACGAACGCACGTTGCCCGGCCTCTTCGATCTGGCCGTCCTCAAGCAGCCAAGGCAAATGGAAATCAACGAAGTTGTCACCGCCGTCGGCCCCTAAGCTCAGCGTCGCCACTTCACAGATTTTCAACGCCCCTGCCAGATCGCCTTGGGCGTGCAGTGACCGGGCGGCCAAACGCGCCAGCCGCACTTCATATTCCCGACGTTGGGGCAGTGCCAACTCTGCGATCAGTCGCATCACAGGTTGCTCAAACATCGCCAGGCGCAACGGCACGATTTCGATCAGCGAATCGCCCAGCCACAGCCAGTCGTTAACGTCGACATCCTGATCTTCTTTGGCTGTGCGCAAAGCGGCAACTGCCGATAGCGCGGTTTCACGCGCCTCTTCGTTACGGTCATGGGCGGCCAGTACCCTGGCCCGGCGCCGGTATTGATCGGCATCGTCCCAAGCCCGCAAAGTGTGACGGCAGGGATTGATCAGTGACAGGGTGTGGCTCACTTCGATGGCCCGGAGCGCCACATCGAGCGTTGTGTGCTGCAGATCTTCGAAGATGTGGTGGCGCCAGTACCGCTCGATGTCGAACGGCAGCGGTTCCTTGGTCAGTTGCTGCAGGCTGTCCAACGCCTGCAGCAGGCCCTGCTCGTCTTTCAAATAGTTGCCTAGTCGCAGTTGGTAGAGCAGCAGGTTGAATTTGAGTTCGTTGCGCGCATCGTCAGGCGTAACCTCGATCAAAGCTTGGCCGTCGTCGGTAAGCACCGCTCTGGCTGCTTCAGCGTCACCGGCGTTAACCCACAAAACGTGCAGACGGGTGATCGATTCCAGCGAGATCGCCTTCAGCGGCTGTGCGCGCAACTGGCCCAGTAAAAAGTCGGCGCCGTGTTCTTGATGCTCGACCTCAACACGGTCCATAAATTGATCCAGCGGGATGCCGGACAGCACGGTGCTGTTTTGCGTCATTGTTAACTCCATTTGCTAATGACCGTGCATCGCCATATGCATAACGCGCAGCGTCCTTGAGTAGGGGGCGGCGAGTCCCCGTATCGGAAACGATGACGAAAGGGGAGCGGGCGATACCGCGAGGCGCGGCACGCTACCAGTGGAGGTTTGAAAAACCAAGACTTGGGCGGGGCGGAGTCCAGTAGTTGCGGAGCAATCAGCGGGTAGACGCTGTGCATCGCACTTGAGGCGGCATCGCCTGCAAATGGCTGCTTCTGGGCGATTGCTGCTGCTGGCCTCCACCGGTATGAGACGATTTAGACGCGGTTGAAAGAGGGGCGAAGAACTGTCAGTAAATATTGCGGTAGGCAGTCTGACGGCATCAATGCAGCTGATAGGTCTGATTGTCAGCCGACGCCGCCTGATGGAAAGCTCAGGCTGATAATAAAAAATACTGATAATTAGCTTAGAAGAAAATGTGATTTCTAAATGGTTTGCTCAGCGCATAGGCTGCCCCGATTACGTCTGAAACAGACCACCAGGGAGTCATGCATGAGCAACGTCAGTTCTTTACCCGTTCAGTCCGGCGTCAGCACCGCCGTCAACGCCGGCAGCGTTCGCGATCAAGTCAGCCCGGAAGAATGGGAGGTGCGGGTGAAACTGGCGGCGGCTTACCGGATCGCCGCCCTGAGACGCTGGACCGACCACATCTACACGCACTTTTCCGCGCGCGTGCCGGGGCCTGACGAGCACTTCCTGATCAACGCCTTTGGCTTGCTGTTCGACGAGATCACCGCGTCCAATCTGGTCAAGGTCGACATCGACGGCACCCTCGTCGATGACCCGACCGGCCTGGGCATCAACAACGCCGGCTACGTTATCCACAGCGCCATCCATGCTGCGCGGCCTGATTTACAGGCGGTGCTGCACACCCACACCCGCGACGGGATTGCCGTCTCTGCGCAGAAGAACGGGCTGTTGCTGATCTCCCAGCATTCCCTCGGGTTCTCCGGGCGCGTGGCGTACCACGGTTACGAAGGCATCGCGCAGGACCTCGGCGAGCGTGAACGCTTAGTGGCGGACCTGGGCGACAAGAGCGTGATGATCCTGCGCAACCACGGTCTGCTCACGGCAGGGGTGAGTGTCGAGCACGCGTTTCAGCAGCTGCACAACCTCGAATACGCGTGCAACATTCAGATCGCGGCGCAGGCGGCGGGCAATGCCGAATTGATCTTCCCGCCCGAGGAAGTGGTCAGGAAAGTGGAAGAACAGGCCAAAGTCCTGAAAAGCGGCACCGGTCCGGGCGTGACACGGCACTGGAACGCGCTGATCCGCGAACTGGATCGGCACGGCACGGATTATCAGGCGTGATACCTAATCCTGGCGCGCCGTTACGCGGCGCGCCAGGCATGGGATGTCGATGTACCCCCAGCGCAGGCGGCGATTACGCCACTTTTTCGTTCTTCTCC
>NZ_JASCOY010000089.1:0-18368 GCF_029960075.1 Pseudomonas sp. PS02290 | reverse complement strand
GTTTGAGCACCCCTCCCCCATACATCCCGCTTTTTTCGCCCTCCGCCCTTACACGAATGTTTAAAACTCGCCTTCCACACACAGCGTGTTTAATGGCGCCGTTAGAATTTCTTATTTGAGCAACACCGTTTGATTCAAACTTCCCTGCCGGCCGCTTTAGTCAGGCCTTTGCGCTCGCCAATGGCTTAAGACCAACAATGACATCGGCTTCAGCCATTGTTGATGCAAAAGAAAACAGTGAATGAATCGGCCTACAAAAATAGCCGAACGTTGTAATCCTTACATTCACGCCCAGGCATGACGGCGTGCTCATTTGAACACTTCGTTCATTTAAACGAGCTTCAACCCGCCGTAAACTTCGGCCCATGAATACATCAGGTGATCGACTGCGCGGCCTTTTGCGAGAGTGCCATCTCTCCGCGACGGACTTTGCCGCCAACCGAAAAGTTACGCCCCAACACGTGAACAACTGGTTCAAGCGCGGCATCCCCATGGCGCGTATTGAAGAAGTCGCTGAACTGCTGAGCGTCAACGCGCGTTGGCTGCGCAGCGGCGAGGGCCCGAAGCACCCCGGACAAGACCGCTCAATTGCCCAGCAGCCAGACACTCAACCGTCCCGGGCCGAGCGAAGCGCCCGCGAAGAACTGGAAATGCCGGTCTACACCGAACTGGAAACGCAAAGCTCAGGCCGGACTGCGGTGGGCGAAATCCACAACCACAAAGTGCGCCTGTCCCGGCGTGTGCTTGAAACCATGGACGTGGAGCTGCACAACGCCATTTGTGTGGCAATGGTCGGCAACAGCATGGCGGACAAAATTCAGGACGGTTCGCTGATCGGCATTGATCGCGGACGCGTGCAGATCATCGATGGCGAAATGTACGCCCTGGAACACGACGGCATGCTGCGGGTGAAATACCTGTATCGCTTGCCGGGCGGCGGTTTGCGCCTGCGCAGCCACAATTGCGCCGAATACCCGGACGAGATCTTCAGCGCCGAACAGGTTCAGGCTCAGCACATTCATATTCTGGGGTGGATCTTTTGGTGGTCGACCCTCAATAACCGCCGCCACCCGGCAACGTTGGGGCGAGGCGCGCAATGAGCGTGTTTCAGAACTGGGCAGATGCCAGCAACATGGGTATCCTGCACGCCTTCGTTTCAGCACCCGTCGGCCACACGCCGATGGGTGATCGACCTGGCACCGTCTCCGTGACCTGCCCGGTCTACCTGACAAGCGCCTCCTTGCAGCGCGCACTTTTGCGGACGGGTGCGGTTAGCCAAAAACTAATCAAACCCGTCACCGAGAAGCCGGCCACAAGCCGGCTTTTTAACTTCCCATGAATACGTCGCACCGCTAACCCACGCGGCGCCTCCGCGCGCCCGAAAATCGGCAATCAATGGACTGAGCGCCTTAATCAACGAAGCGGACAACCGCCCTCGTTCCAATACAGGAAGTTCATCATGAGTTATCGCAACAAAACCTACATCGCGTTCGCCAGTGAAGACATCAAGCATTACTGGCTGATGAAAGCCTGGAAGCAGAACGAGAAAATCGACTTCGACTTTTTCAATGCCCATGACTTGTTCGAAGCGCGGGACAGCAGTTCGCCAGAGACCATCAAACGCCGACTGCGCGAACGCCTCAATAACACCAAGCAAGTCATTTTTCTGGGCAGCGAAGATGGCCGACGCAAAGGCGGTGACGGGGGTTCGTTTCTTGCCTATGAAATCGAGGTGATTCTCGAACTCGATCTCCCGATCGTTATCGCCAATCTCTGCCAAAGCAGAAACATCGTCATGGACAACATCCCCCAGCCGCTCATCGATCAAAAGCACTTCAACGTGTCCGTATCCTTCCAGCCAAAAATCATTCAGTACGCGCTGGACAACTACGTCGAGGGCTACGCGAAGAGCGAGATGCAGGGCCCCCATCGATATGTCAGCAGAATCTACAACGAGCTGAGCCTGTGATGATCATTCTTCAGGACATGCAGACGTGGCGCTTCTGGCGCCACTTTCTGGTGGCGTTGTTCGCCTGCGTCGGCGGGCTGTCGACGATCATGCAGACGTTCAACGTCATCTACCCCGGCAGCCACGCGATGGAAGGCTTCGGCATCCTGATAGCGATCATCGTGGTGTCAGTTTCCGCAGCGCTTTTCAAGTCGTGGCCGCGCCCGATTGCCGAGGAATACAACGCGCCGAAGACGCGGATCACCATCGTGCCCGGAGATCTTCTGAGAGAAGACGGCCATCTGGTGATCGGCACCAACGACACCTTCGACACGGAAACGCCGAACATCATTGCCACCTCCAGCCTGCAGGGCCAGTCGCTGCAGGTGCTTTACGGCGGCGACCTCAAGGAGCTTGATCGTCATCTGGACGATGCGTTGGTCAACACGCCCTCTATCGGCACGCTCAACAAGCCAGGCAAGCAAGTGCAATACGGTGTCGGCACCATCGCGACGCTCAAGCACGCGCACCGGCTGATCTTCTTCCTGGCCTACTGCGAAATGGACGCCCAGAACGTCGCGCGCTCCACGCCGGACAAAGTGTGGAAAGGCTTGCTCGCGCTGTGGGCCGAAGTGTCACGGCGCGGCAACGGCGGGACGATCTCGATCCCGGTGATCGGCGGCGGACAGGCGCGACTGTCCAGCGTGCTCCCCGCCCAGGACGCCATTCGTTTCACCCTGCTGTCGTTCATGTTCGCCTCCCGCAACTCGAAGGTCTGCGACGAACTGCGCATCGTCGTCCGCCCCGACGACTACCGAAAACTTGACCGGCTGGAGCTGCAGTCCTTTCTTTCATCGCTGAGGTCCTCATGAACCCGGAAACCAGCCTCGATCTGCCGGACAACCCCGACTGCGCGTTCTGTGCGTACCTGAAGGGTAAACGGCCCTACACCATCCTCTCCTGCACCACACACACCGCGACTTTCGTGACTCGAGAACAACGGGGCCATCCCCACTTGCTGGTGCTGCCACAGCGGCACGTGCCCTCGTTGCTGGAAATGACCGACGAGGAAGTGGCGGCGGTGGCGGTCGAAGTGCGCAACGCGGCGAGGCTGATTGAAAAGGCGTACGCGAAAACCGGGATTGCGGTGTGGCAGAACAACGGCGTGCCGGCGGGCCAGGCGATCGGGCACGTGCACTTTCATGTGGCGGGGACGTTGCCGGGCGGGGGGACGGAGTTTGGGGAGGTGCAGGAGATATCGGTGATGGAGACGGATGAGATTGCGCGGCTGTTGCTGGAGGCGAGATAGGTGTGGCCGGTGCGCTAGTCGCTTTCGAACAACCCTGCGCCGTCTCCCAATCAGAATCCGAAAAGCTTTTTCCTTCGGATTTTAATTTCGCTGTCGAGCAATGCGGATACGGTGGTCAGGAATACATACAGGTCGCCTTCGAAGCAATCTTCGGCGAAGGAAGTATCTTGACCAAAGGGCGGATCGACGTACTTCAACCCATCAGCAGTCATATTCTTCCGGATATAGGTCTTTATTTCTCGTTTGAACAGGATTGCGTGCAGCAGATCCAGGAACCCATAGCCGATGCATTCCTTGACTATCTGAGGAAGCGTGAGGGGTTCAAATCCTTTCTTTTCTTCTTCATCTAAGAACTCGCCAACTGCATCGCCTACGGAGAACATGAATCCATGTATATATGCGTATCGCATGTTTAGCCTTGGATAAATAAATTACATTTCAACGGCACGGTTAGAACCGGAACAGCCTTTGTCTTACAACCTTGATTTCGGCATCCAGCAAGACCAAGACGCTCGACAAAAAATCATAAAGATCACCTTCAAAATAATCTTCTGCGAACGACGTTTCCTGCCCGAACGGAGGGTACACATACGCTAACCCGTCAGCGGTCATGTATCGTCTGAGGTAGGACTTGATTTGCCGCTTGAGGATCACGGCATGGACAAGCTCCACGACCCCTCCTTTACCAAAGGACTTTCTAACGATCTCTGAAAGATTGAGCGGTTGGAACCCGGCCTTTTCTTCATCTAATAAAAACTCGCCAACGCCTTCGCCAACCTCGTACATAAAACTGTGCAGATGGAGGTAGTTACTCATGAGCCCTTCATAAGCTTCTCAGCAAAATCCCTAACCGAGGGTATGGAGTCGGGAGCACAGCCTCCAGAATCAGCCAAACCCTGTTGAATGTAGGTTATAGGTAACGCTTACATTCGGTCAGCAGGCTGCTGACCAAATCGATCGTCTGCCATGGCCGGTCCATTCAACAGAACGCCCAGCCCTATCAGCCCCCCGGATACCGCTTCCAAATCTCATCATCAAACTCCCCGCCATACCCCGAATAATCCCTAGGCACCCGCTCAATATCCTCCGCCACCGTTTCAATCACTCCACGCAACTCGAGCGGCGCAAGCCAGCGATCCGGGATCGCTTCAACGCCGTGCTGAATACCCAGCAGATGCCCGGCAATCAGCCCGGTGCTGTCACTGTCGCCGCTATGATTCACGGCATTGATCACGCCGTCTTCGAACGATGTTGCAGTCAGTGCGCACCAGATGCCAATCGCCAAGGCTTCTTCCGCGATCCATCCGCCGCCCAACTCCTCGATCCGCTCGGGGGTTGGGCGGTGGCCTTCGTATCTAAAGAACAGCACGCGCTCGACCAGGGCACGTGTTTCTTCCATGCCGGGTTTCTGGCCGTGTTCGGCCAGGCTTTTGGCAATGGCGTCATCCAGGCTGTCTTGGTGGTCGACGATGCGCTGGAGAATGTCGGCGAAAAGACCGCCTGCCAGGTAGCCCGTTGGGTGACCGTGGGTCAGACGGCCGGATTCGGCGGCGTTGTCGAAAGCGTTGGGGAAGAAAGCGCACGGCGCGACACGCATGACGGCGCCACAGCCTTTGCTGTCGTTTTGGGCGAAAGAGCCAAATTCCGTACTGGCCTTCAATGCGCTTAGGCAGGTGAGGCCGGGCGCGCGGCGGGACCACAACTCGCGTTCATGCACCAGCCAGCCATTCAGGCTGACGTCTGTGGCAGGCGAGTAATCCTGGGTTATCAGCCAGCGCAGCAACGCATGGTGGATGACGCCGGGTACATGGCAGATACCGCGTGAGATGCCGCGCACATGAGCGCGAAGTAGACCTTCAGCGGTGAAGAGCATCATTTGAGTGTCGTCGGTGATGGCGCCAAGTCGCCCGTAAGCCGGGACGAAATCGACGATGCCACGCGCACCGAGCGTCGCGTGGATGTCGTTCCATTTGAGAAATTCGACCGGCGCACCCAGCGCATCGCCCACCGCGCCGCCGAGCAGGCAGCCTTTGATCCGTTCAAGTCTGTTCATCTGTGCTTCCTTACACTGGCTGCATCATGGTTTTGAGCGATTCGAGCGTTGTTTCAAGTGGCTCAACATAGGCTCTTTTTGCACGCGAAGTCCTGATCTTCTATGTGTTAATCCTCAAATTCAGGCCCAAGATCGTGCTCACGTCGACGTGACCTCCAGCTCTTATACCCCTCCGAAATCTCCACCTCGGTCATCACCATTCCGAACCTCGGACAAGCCTGCTTCAGCTCCAGCTCAGCCGGAATGAAGTAATCCCCGCCCCTGATTGATCGGAGCATACCGTTGGGCACCTCACCGAAGGCGATGAGACTCGGCGCCTCAACTGGCAGCCCTTTTCCTTCGTAGGCATCGTATGCAGCCATGTAGAGCACATCATTGATGTGGGCTTGAACACTCCGATCGCTACGCTTGAAGAAATGCACAGGCTGGAGGCTTTCTTCCAACAGATCAACGTGTCGCTGGAGCTCAGACTGAGGCGGAATTTGCCCGCGAACATTACCCGCCAACACAAGCACTTCAAGAATGTATCGAGCACTGAACTGCTGCAGAAAACCCTGCACGTCGTTGCGTTTCAGGCCCACAAACATCATTGCGTAGCGCGTGTCGACTTTCATGGCGAGCAGGACATGAGTCCTGCCGAATTTGGTGACGTGCAGTTGCCAGCGATCCACTCGATCGTGGGCTGCGCTGTCCGGTTCCAGCGATTGGGCAGCGGCGGAGGGCTGCACAGCGCTGATGATTTCGCCCTTCACTTTCTTCGAAAAAAAATCAGCGGCGTCTTTGGTGCAATCAAAAATCAGCATAGGGATGGAGGGTCCATTCGGCGATGGTCGAGGATACCGGCGATCAGCCTCACCCCGCCAACACATGCCGCAAAAACAACGCCCCCGCCACCGACAAACCTTCCCGCGACCTCACGCAAACGTTGAGTTCGCGACTGGCCCATCCCTCTTCCAGCTGAACCACTTCCGCACCCTCCATTCGGTAAATCCCTACGCTGCCTTCGGGCATGATGCCGATGCCCACGCCTGCCTGAACCATCAGGCTCAGCGCGTCATAGCTAGCGACTTCCATGCGGATCCTCAGGGAGCGACCGAGGTCGTTGGCGGCTTTGATCAGCTGGAAATTCAAGTGGGTGCCGCTGCGCAGGGCGACGTATTCATGGTCGAGGGTGTCGCTGAAGCGCACGGATTCGCGGCCTGCCAGCGGGTGGTCGTTGGGCACGATCAAGACCAGGCGGTCGGTGCGGAACGGGAAGACTTGGATGTCGGCGCCATGGGGCAGGCGCGTGAAGATGCCGATCTCGGCGCGGTTTTCGGCGACGGCTTTGGTGATCGCCAGGCTTTGGTGTTCTTCGAGGACGATGTTGATCAGCGGGTAAAGCGCCATGAACGACTTGATCAAGCCGGGCATGAATTGGGTGATGGCAGATATGTTCGCCAGCACGTGCACCGAGCCGCGCGTGCCGTTGGAGTAGTCGCGCATCTGCAGGACGATGTCGTTGAGGTTGTTCAGCGCGCTGCGGGCCATGAACAGCAGCGACAGGCCGGCGTCGGTCGGGGTGATGCCTTTGTTGGTGCGGTTGAGCAGCCGGGAATCGAGCAGCTCTTCCAGTTCGCTGAGCCGCTTGCTGACGGCCGCCGCCGCAATGTGTTCGCGCTTGGCGGCAGCAGCAATGGTGCCTTCTTCAACGACGCTGACGAAGAGGCGCAGCGAGACAGGGTCGAGTTTCATGTGGGGTACCGGGCGTGCTGGCCTGAGTGGCCGCCATAGTACCCCGTCAGACATCGCCTCAGAACGCGCCCGACAATAGATGCCCGGCGTTGGGAACCTGCGCTTTAATGCCGAGGGTTTTGAGCATCTGGTAGACGGTCGCCACGGAGGCGGACAGCACCGGTTTATCCAGCCGATCTTGTACGATCTGGATGGCGGGCAGCGAAGGCATCTGCACGCAGCACGACAGCACCACCCCGTCGGCCTGTCCGATGTTGAGCCGGTTAGCGTGGGAAACCAGATCCATCGGGTCGAGCCGCCCGACTTGCAGGTTGTCGGAGACTTCCAGGCTGATGGCGTCCACCACCTCGATGCCGGCCGCTTCGATGTAGTCGATGACCTGTTGGGTGAGTGGCTTCATGTAGGGCGTGATGATCGACACTTTCTTGTAGTCGAGCATCTGCAGGCTGTCGATCAGCGCGCCGGCCGAGCTGAGCACGGGTGCGTCGGACGCGTTGCTGGCGACGGTTTTGCTCAAGCGCTCCTGGGAGACTTTGTGGTAACCGGCGCCCTGACACATGATTGCCACCAGGCAGGCGTACGCCATGACATCGACCCGGGCATCGCTCAATTCCAGCGCGCAGCGGTCGCTGTCGATGTCCATCTTTTTCAGTTCTTCGGGGCTGACTTTCATCATGCGCATGCGGGACGAATGGAAAGTGAAGCGCTCGTCCGGAAACAGGGAATACCGCGACGTGAGCATCGCCGGGATCTCGGTTTCCATGGTGGTGTTGGAGCTGGGGACGATCTGGCCAATCCGGAAGTTTCTCACAGGGTCTTCTCCATTTCGCCGACGGCGAGGTCATGTGCGACCGATGCTAGGAGTGACGGTGAGCTGCGTATATCAGGCAATGGCGAGCCTGCCATCGCGGCTGGCGATGGCAGGCAAAAAGATAGGGATGACCGGGGCACGATATTAGTGCTGGCACCCGTTCATGTGGGAGCGAGCTTGGTCTGGGCCGCATCCGGACGAAGAGGCAGGAACATCCGCTGAATCTTCGGCGACTGAAATGCCGTCTTCGTGAGCAAGCTCACTCCCACAGGGACCGTGTTACTACGCGAAAGTGTGGAACGTCTGGACGCCGGGAATCTCCCAAAGGGAAAAGCGTGTGTCCGCTCTATCCCGATTACGCGTGAGAAAGCACCTCGCCTCGCGCAGGCGCTTCGGCCTTGTGATTGCCCAACATCGCCCGAGGGATGGACAGAATCAGTCCGGCGCTGATGAACAAGCAGGCGCCCAGCACGTAGGTGCCGTTGTTGATGTTGCCCGTGAGGTTCTCGGCCACGGCGGTGATCATCGAGCCGGTGAAACCCGACAGGTTGCCGATGGCGTTGATCATGCCAATCCCCGCAGCCGCCGCGACGCCGGAGAGCACGGTGCCCGGCAGGGTCCAGTAGATCGGCATCAGGCTCAGCACGCCGGAGGCGGACACGCTCAGGAAGATGATCGACACCACCACGTTACTGGCGAAGTAGGCGCTGAGGATCAAGCCGATGCCGCCGATGATGGCCGGAATTGCGGCGTGCCAGCGGCGCTCGCCGGTCTTGTTGGAGTGCCGCGCGTTGAGGGTCATGGCGATCACGGCGATGCCATAGGGAATGGCCGTCAGCAAACCGATGTCCAGCGGATTGGAGACGCCGGCGCTTTTGATGATCGACGGCATCCAGAACGCCAGCCCGTAGAAACCGGTGTTGAACGTCAGCAGGATCAGCACCAGCAGCCACACGCGTCCGTTGAAAAACACCTCGCGCAGACTGGTCGCCTTGCCTTTGCTGTCGGTCTCCAGGTTGGCCTTGAGCATGGCCTTTTCCTGGGGCGACAGCCATTTGGCCGCGTCGATGTTATTGGCCATGAACGCCAGCACCACAAAGGCCATTACCACCGAAGGCAGGCCTTCGATGATCAGCAGCCACTGCCAGCCGGCCATGCCGTTGACGCCCTGCATTCGGGTCATCAACCAGCCGGAAATCACACCGCCCAGCGTCAGACTGATCGGCATCGCCATCAGGAAACCGGCCATCACCCGGCTTTGACGACGGGTAGGAAACCAGTAGTTGAGGTAAAGGATGACGCCGGGAAAGAAGCCCGCCTCACAGATGCCGAGCAGAAAGCGCAGCACGTAGAACATGGTTTCCGATTCGATGTGGAAAAACTTCGCCAGCGGCACGGTAAACGCGACGGCCATGGATACGATGGCCCAGGTGAGCATGATCCGGGCGATCCAGAACCGCGCGCCGAAGCGATGCAGCAACAGGTTGCTAGGGACTTCGAAGAGGAAATAGCCCCAGAAGAACATGCTCGCGCCGAGGGCATAGATGGTGTTGCTGAATTGCAGATCGTTGAGCATGTCCAGCTTGGCGAAGCCGATGTTCACGCGGTCCAGATACGCCGCCATGTAACACAAGAGCAGGACGGGAAGGATGCGCAGAATGACTTTGCGGTAGGTGCGGTCTTCAAAGCTGGCGTGCCCGGGACCCGAGGACTCGGGCAGGCGCTGGGAAACGGTTTCCATGGTGGGACCTCCAGGCACTCGGAGGCGCCTGTATTGTTGTTATGTGAGGGTCGAAACACGGAGCGATGTTACTGACAGCGGCGTTGATTAGGATAATGACTTGTTTCCATTGATTGATAACGCTGCGTTATCGCTTACTGACGCGCCAGCTGCGCATTCGCCAGCAGAATTTCGGCAAATTCTGACGCCGCCCCGAGCAACGGCTCACCTCGGCGGGTGAGGATTCCGTAATCCTGGGGCGCCAGTTTCAGCGGCGTGTTCAGCACTTTCAGCAGGCCGGAATCCAGATGCGGCTGCGCCATGGAAGCCGGCAACATGGCGATCATCGGCCCCGCCTGCAGCACTTGCAGAAAGGTCTGCATCGAGATGGTGTCGATGGTGTTCTTCGGCACAGGAATTCCAGCTTTGGCGAACGCCTGCTCCATCCGGGCGCGAATCGGGGTGCCCAGCGGGTACAGAATCCACGGCCAGTTTCCGAGCGCCTGCAGCGGCGTCTGTGCCAGTTCGGTCAGCGGATGGCGACTGTTGACAACCATGCAGAACGGCTCCGGCGCCAACGCCTGAAAGTCGTACACCTGCTGCTGGTTTTCATTGGTGTAGCGCGCCACCGCGAGGTCGAGCTTCTTGTCGTCGAGCATTTCCATCAGGTGGTCGCTGGTCTGCTCCACCACTTCGATCGACAGCAGCGGCCAACGCTGTTTCAACTGCACGATAGCTTCCGGCAGCACCACCGCAGTCGCCGCGAAGATCGCCCCCACTTTAAGAAAACCATGCCCGCCCTCGCGCAGGCTGCTGATCTGATCAACGAACTTGCTCGCGTCATTCAGGGCGATTTGTGCGTAGCGCACCACATGTTCGCCGAGGGCGGTAGGCGGCATGTTGCGCGGCAGGCGCTCGAACACATCGAAGCCCAGCAGCCGCTCGATCTCCCGCAGCATTTTGCTCACCGCTGGCTGGCTAAGATTCATGTGCTGCGCCGCCGCGTGCATGTTGCGAGTGCGCGCCAGGGTTTCGATGAGCACCAGGTGCTTGAACTTGAGCCAGTTACAGACCGTGGAAAAGGAAATGTCTGACATGAGGAAGGCCTCGATGAGCGATAACCCAGTGTTATCGATTACTGAGCAGATGTCATTGGAGTTTATCGCCGGTGCTGATTAGGGTCGTTCGTAAATCATAAAAAGCGTTGAGGACTTCACCATGCCCATCCAGCTCACTCCCGAAAACACCCTCCCCGCCGACGGCCTCAATGGCACGTTGATCGGTCGCGCGTGGGTGCCCGGACACATCAGCGGCCCATCGCCTGTGGTGCTGCGCAACGACGGCGTGTTCGATCTTTCATCGAGCTTCGCCACCTTGAGTGAGCTGCTGGAGCTCGAATCACCTCTGGCCGCCGTGCGTGAAGCCCAGGGCAAACGTGTCGCCAGCCTCGAAGAACTGCTGGCGAATTCGACCGCAACGCCTGATCCCAACAAGCCGTACCTGCTGGCGCCGGCGGACCTGCAAGTGATCAAGGCCGCAGGGGTGACCTTCGCCGCAAGCATGATCGAGCGGGTGATCGAAGAACAGGCGGCAGGCGATCCGGCCAAGGCGGAGAGCGTGCGCGCGATCGTGCAGAACGCCATCGGCGACAACCTGCGAAACATCAAGCCGGGCTCCGAACAGGCGAGCACCCTCAAGGCGCTGCTGATCGAGCAAGGCATGTGGTCGCAGTACCTTGAAGTCGGCATCGGGCCGGACGCCGAGATTTTCACCAAAGCGCCCGTGCTGGCGGCGGTGGGCAGCGGCAGCCAGGTGGGTATTCATCCGAAATCGGAGTGGAACAACCCCGAGCCGGAAGTGGTGCTGGCGGTGAACAGTCGCGGGCAGATCCACGGCGCAACCCTGGGCAATGACGTCAACTTGCGCGACTTCGAAGGCCGCAGCGCGCTGCTGTTGAGCAAGGCCAAGGATAACAACGCCTCGTGCTCGATCGGCCCGTTCATTCGGCTGTTTGACGAAACCTTCTCCCTGGATGACGTGCGCAACTGCGTGGTCGATCTGCAGGTAAAAGGCGATGACGGTTACGTGATGAAAGGCTCAAGCTCGATGTCGCAGATCAGCCGTGATCCCGCTGACATTGCCGGCCAGGCGCTCAACGCCAACCATCAATACCCGGACGGCTTCCTGCTGTTTCTCGGCACCCTCTTCGCCCCGACCGCCGACCGCGACCATGCCGGTGGCGGTTTCACCCACAAGCTGGGCGATCAGGTCAGTATCAGCAGCAGCCTGTTCGGCGGCCTGCACAATGAGGTGACCCACAGCAGTGACGCGGCGCCGTGGACGTTCGGCGTCGGCGCGTTGATACGCAATCTCGCCGTGCGCGGTTTGTTGTAGCGCTGAACACCTTACGCAGCACACCTAATTCCAAGAGAGACCCGAACCATGTCCGACACGCCGAAACGCCCCCTTCGCAGCCAGCAATGGTTCGATGATCCGGAACACGCCGACATGACGGCGCTGTACGTCGAGCGCTACATGAACTACGGCCTGACCCGCGAGGAGCTGCAATCGGGCCGACCGATCATCGGCATCGCTCAGACGGGTTCTGATCTGGCGCCCTGCAATCGTCATCACCTGGAACTCGCCCAGCGGGTCAAGGCCGGCATTCGTGATGCGGGCGGGATTCCGATGGAGTTTCCGGTCCACCCGATGGCCGAGCAGACCCGCCGTCCGACCGCTGCCCTGGACCGTAACCTGGCGTACCTCGGGCTGGTGGAAATTCTCCACGGCTACCCGCTGGATGGCGTTGTCCTCACCACCGGCTGCGACAAAACCACCCCGGCCTGCCTGATGGCGGCAGCGACCACCGACCTGCCAGCGATTGTATTGTCCGGCGGGCCGATGCTCGACGGTCGGCACAAGGGCGAGTTGATTGGTTCCGGTACGGTGCTCTGGCATGCGCGCAATCTGCTGTCGGCCGGTGAGATCAATTACGAAGGCTTCATGGAAATGACCACCGCCGCGTCGCCGTCGGTGGGCCACTGCAACACCATGGGCACCGCGCTTTCGATGAACGCGCTGGCCGAAGCGCTGGGCATGTCGCTGCCGGGTTGCGCGAGTATTCCGGCGGCGTACCGCGAACGCGGGCAGATGGCCTACATGACCGGCAAGCGGATCTGCGATCTGGTCCGCGAAGACGTGCGCCCCTCGCAGATCATGACCCGCGAGGCGTTTGAAAACGCGATCGCGGTGGCGTCGGCGCTGGGTGCTTCGAGTAACTGCCCGCCGCACTTGATCGCCATCGCCCGGCACATGGGCGTCGAGTTGAGCCTCGACGACTGGCAGCGCATCGGCGAAGACGTGCCGTTGCTGGTCAATTGCATGCCGGCCGGGAAGTACCTGGGGGAAGGCTTTCACCGCGCAGGCGGCGTGCCCGCGGTGATGCACGAGCTGCAGAAGGCCGGCAAGCTGCACGGAGAATGCGGCACGGTCTCCGGCAAAACCATTGGTGACATCGTGCGCAACGCCGTCGCCCACGACGCTGACGTGATCCGTCCGTACGAAGACCCGCTCAAACACCGCGCCGGTTTTATCGTGCTGAGCGGCAATTTTTTCGACAGCGCGATCATGAAGATGTCGGTGGTCGGCGAGGCCTTCCGCAAAACCTATCTGTCCGAGCCGGGCGCGGAGAACAGCTTCGAGGCGCGAGCCATTGTGTTCGAGGGCCCGGAGGACTACCACGCGCGGATCAACGACCCTTCGCTGGAAATCGACGAGCGCTGCATTCTGGTGATCCGCGGCGCCGGCACAGTCGGTTATCCCGGCAGCGCCGAAGTGGTGAACATGGCGCCGCCGTCTGCGCTGATCAAGCAGGGCATCGATTCGCTGCCGTGCCTGGGCGATGGCCGGCAGAGCGGGACCTCGGCCAGTCCCTCGATCCTCAATATGTCGCCCGAAGCGGCGGTGGGCGGCGGCCTTGCGTTGCTGAAAACCAACGACCGGCTGCGCGTGGATTTGAATAACCGCAGCGTCAACGTGCTGGTCAGCGACGAGGAGATGGCCGCGCGCCGCGCGCTGTTCGAACCGAAGATGCCGGCCTCGCAAACCCCGTGGCAGGAGCTGTATCGGCAGTTGGTGGGGCAGTTGTCCACCGGCGGATGTCTGGAGCCAGCGACCTTGCATTTGCGGGTCATCGCACGAAGCGGAGAGCCACGGCATTCCCATTAACGCCGCAGATGTGTCGGCTGCCAAGTGACGCGGAGCGTCACGAGCGGCATTACCACGCGGAGCGTGGGAACGATCAGGTCTGGAGCACGACGCTACTCAAACTGTGGGAGCGAGCTTGCTCGCGAAGAGGCCAGTACATTCGCCAAATCTTCAGCGGTTGAAATGCCGTCTTCGTGAGCAAGCTCACTCCCACATATTCTGCGTTCGCTCAAGTTGGTGGCGCACCGCAGGATCCACTACAGACCTTGATCGTTCCCACGCTCTGCGTGGGAACGCATTTCTGGACGCTCCGCGTCCGCCGTCAGATGACGCAGAGCGTCAGGGGCGGCATTACCACGCGGAGCGTAGGAACGATCACAACTCATACTCACAACAACGCCGGCAACCCCTTCTCCATTCCGGCAAAGCGGTTTTTCAACAGCGAATGCAACTGCTGCACCGCCGGTGAAAACTGTTTGCGGTGCGGGCAAACCAGATTCAGCGGGGTCGGTTCGCTCGGGTAATCCGGCAGCAACAGTTCCAGCCGTCCGGCGTGCACGTCCTCGCAGACATCCAGCCACGACTTGTACGCCACCCCCTGCCCCGCCACCGCCCAGCGTCTCACCAGATCTGCGTCATCGGTGAGCAACGGGCCTGACACCGAAAACACCCGGCCACCGAGCCGCCATTTGTCGTACACCCGCCCCGCCAGCGTAAACAGGAGACACTCGTGTCGCAGCAAGTCATCAGACACCATCGGACGGCCCTTGCGCGCCAAGTAGTCCGGCGATGCCACCAACACCCGGCGATTCCACGGCGCCAGCGCCAACGCGATGTAGTTCGCGTCTTCAATCACGCCGTAGCGGATGGCGACGTCTACCGGATCGCGAAACAGATCGGCCACCTGATCGGAGATAAACAGGCGCAGATTCAGCGCCGGGTGCTGGCTGCGAAAATCCGTCAGCCACGGCAGCAGCATGTTTCGCCCCAGATCCGACGGCGCCGCCACCTGCAGCGTGCCTTGCAGCTCAGCGCTTTCCCGCTGCAGCTTTTCCCGGCCATCCCGTAACGCATCGAGCACCGTCTGGGCGGTCGGCAGGTACTGCTCGCCTTCAGCGGTGAGACGCAAACTGCGCGTCGAGCGGGCAAACAGGCGAATATCCAGCTCGCGTTCGAGGCGCTTGATAGCCGCCGCGACTTGCCCCGGCAGCAGATCAACCTCCCGCGCGGCATTGGAGAAGCTGCCCAGCGCGGCGGTGCGAACGAACAGGGTCAGATCGTCGATGCGGATCATTTTCACTCCAGCCGTGAAAGTGTTGCCGGATTCTGCTGGTTTTTCTGCCTGACGAACAAGAACAAGATGGGTCCAACGTTTTAGCCACCTTCTGTCCACTGACGAGAGAGATCGCCATGAAAGCCGTCGCCTTCACCCAACACGGTCTGCCCATCGAAGACCCCAATGCGCTGCTCGATATGGATTTGCCCAAGCCAACGCCCGGCTCTCGTGATTTGCTGGTCGAAGTCAAAGCGATTTCGGTGAACCCGGTGGACACAAAAATCCGCGCCGGCTCTGCCGCTACGGAACCCAAAGTGGTCGGCTGGGACGCCGTCGGGGTTGTTCGCGAAACAGGCAGCGACGTCACGCTATTCAAAGCCGGGGACGAAGTGTTCTACGCCGGTTCCATCGCACGTCCCGGCAGCTACAGCGAATTCCACCTTGTGGATGAGCGCATCGTCGGGCACAAACCCAAGACACTCGACAACGCCCACGCCGCCGCGCTGCCGCTGACCTCGATCACCGCCTGGGAATTGCTGTTTGACCGTCTGGGCGTTGAAGAAGGCGGCGGCGAAGGTGGCAGCCTGCTGATCGTCGGTGCCGGTGGCGGCGTCGGTTCGATTCTGGTGCAACTGGCCCGCCAACTGACCAAGCTGACCGTGATCGGCACGGCGTCCCGTCCGGAAACCCGCGAGTGGGTCGAAAGCCTGGGCGCCCACCACGTCATCGATCACAGCCAGCCGCTGGTCGAGCAGCTGAACCAGATCGGCGTCGGCCAGGTGAGCCATGTCGCCAGCCTGACCCACACCGATTCGTACTTCACGCAGCTGATCGAGGCCCTCAAACCACAAGGCCAGTTGGCGCTGATCGATGACCCGAAATCCCTGGACGTGGTGCCGATGAAACGCAAGGCCCTGTCGCTGCACTGGGAACTGATGTTCACCCGCTCGCTGTACGAAACGCCGGACATGATTGCCCAGCATGAACTGCTTAATCGTGTCGCGGACCTGATCGATCAGGGCGTGCTTAAAACCACCCTCGGTGAGCATTTCGGCGCGATCAATGCTGAAAACCTGCGCCGCGCCCACGCCGTGATCGAAAACGGCAAGGCCAAGGGCAAGATCGTTCTCGAAGGTTTCTGAACCTGTTTCCATTATTTGAATGGCCTGCTGCGGCAGGCCGGGAGTCGTTTGTGTCCATGAAACAGAACATGATGGTGTCGGCGCTGGCCCTGTCAGTCGCTTTGATCAGCCAGACCGGCATCGCCGCCACGATCGCGACCACCGCGCTACCCGCCAATGCACCGGCGGAAAAAACCATCGGTCAGCTTGAGCAGGTGTTCAGCTTCCACGACGCCATGCCCACCGGCGTGACCGTGACGGAAACCGGGCGCATTTTCGTCAACTTCCCGCACTGGGGCGACGACGTGCCGTTTACCGTGGGTGAGATTCGTGACGGCAAAGTCGTCGCCTACCCCGATGCCGCCATCAACAAAGAAGACCCCAAAAACCCGGCCACAGGGCTGATCAGCGTGCAAAGCGTGGTCGCCGACGGTCAGGGCCGCGTCTGGTTGCTGGACACCGCCGCACCGAATTTCGCCGCGCCAAAAGCCGGCGGCGCCAAGCTGGTGGCGGTTGATCTGGCCAGTAACAAGGTGGTCAAAACCCTGGTCTTCCCGGCCAACGTCATCCTGCCGAGCACCTACGTCAACGACATGCGCTTTGATTTTCGCAGCGGCAGGGAAGGCACGGTTTACGTGACGGATTCGTCGGTCTCCGGGCCCGGCGCGATCATTGTCATGGACATCGCCAGCGGCAAGGCGACACGTCGCTTGAGCGGCGCAAAATCCACTTCGGCCGATCCTGACTTCAAACCGGTCGTCGAAGGCCAAACCGCATTGGTGACCAAAGGCCCTGACGGCAAGCCGAAAACCATGGCCGTTGCGTCTGATGGCATCGCCCTGTCCCCTGACGGCAAGACACTGTATTTCAGCGCGCTTTCCAGTCGCCACCTGTATGCAGTGCCTACCGGGATGCTGCGTGATGCAAGTGTGAGCGAGGCGCAACTGAACGCTGCGGTCAAAGATCTCGGCGAAAAAGGCGCGTCGGACGGTCTGGAAGCCGATGCCAACGGCGCGGTCTACGCCGGCGACTACGAACACAACGGCATCCGCAAACGCCTGGCCGACGGCAGCTGGCAGACCGTCGTTCACGACCCTCGCGTGCTGTGGCCGGACACCTTGTCGGTCGGGCCGGATGGCTACCTGTATTTCACCGCCAACCAGCTGCAGCGCCAGGCCGGTTTCCACGATGGCAAGGATCTGCGCGAAAAACCCTACAGCCTGCTGCGGGTGAAGATCGACGCCGCGCCTGCACCGACTCGCTGATTCCGTTTTCCAATTCCGGAGATCCACCATGCAACTGACCGCACTGGCAAAATCGCGCTACACCACCAAAGCCTACGACGCCTCACGCAAGATCCCGCAGGAAACGATCCACGAGTTGCTGGAGCAACTGCGTCACAGCCCGTCATCGGTGAACTCGCAGCCATGGCACTTCATCGTCGCCTCCGATGAGCAGGGCAAAGCGCGCGTGGCCAAGTCGGCGGAGGGTAGTTTTGCCTATAACGAAGCGAAGATGCTCAATGCCTCTCACGTCGTAGTGCTTTGCACCCGCACTGAAATGCCGGAATCGCACCTGCACGCCGTACTGGCCCAGGAAGCGGCTGACGGGCGCTTCGCCAACGACGAGGCCAGAGCCGGTCAAGACAAAACCCGTCGTGGCTACGTGGACATGCACAAATTCGATCAGAAGGACCTGCAGCACTGGATGGAAAAGCAGACCTATCTGGCGCTGGGCACCTTGCTGTTGGGCGCGGCATCGCTCGGCCTGGATGCGACACCGATGGAAGGCTTCGATTTCAAGAAGCTCGACGAAGAATTGGGCCTGCGCGACAAGGGTTTCACCAGCCTGGTCGTGGTCAGCCTGGGCTACCGCAGCGACAGCGATTTCAACGCCAAACTGCCGAAATCGCGCCTGCCGGCCGAGACGGTGTTTACCTTCCTTTAACCCTTGCCGCACACACCTGTAGGAGTGAGCTTGCTCTGGGCCGCATCCGGACGAAGACGCTCGTTCAGCCGCTGAAGATTTATCGGATGTCCCGGCCTATTCGCGAGCAAGCTCGCTCCCACAGGTCCATCATCTGCGGCCAACATCCGCGAGGCAGATGCAATTCTTGTGGGAGCGAGCTTGCTCGCGAAGAAGGTATTTGAGCCGCTGATTTTTTTGCGGATGTTCGGGCCTCTTCGCGAG
>NZ_JASCOY010000088.1:0-18611 GCF_029960075.1 Pseudomonas sp. PS02290 | reverse complement strand
GCGCCAGCGCTTGGAACGCCGGAACGTCAGCAGTTGGCGCCGCCAGCACTTGGCGGCGCACCAAGAAGTGTAACCAGCGTGCCGATTACTGTTGCCCCACCAACTGATCCCGGTCCTCCACCAGTTGTAGGTCCACCACCGGTACCACCGATACCTCCAACGCCGATGGTGATCGAGATGACTTGACCCGGAACAACATCGAACGCCCGCCACAAGATCGACTGCCCCGCGCTGCCTCCCGCACCACCACCGCCGGTGCCGGTGGTGTTGGTCGCCCCGCCTCCCCCAGCGCCAGCCGAACCGCCTGCACACGCGCTGACCCAAATCCGATAAATGCCAGCGGGTACGACGAATAAGCCACTAGAAGTGAATAGTTGCCCACCTCTCAGCGCCTTGATTGCTGCTAACAACTGAGCACTGTTGCCCTCAGCGGGCTCAAAGCCAGCTGCTTTAATCACAGCGAGCAACTCATCCGTGACTGAGTTCCCCCAGGCTGAAGGAATGAGTGAACCAACCACCCCTGTTGCAACGTTTTCGTCCACGAACTTGCCGCCGACAAGCCCAACATTGGGCACGCTTTTCGGATAATCCACGTTCTTTCCTCAGCTGTAGTTTATGTACACGACGGTGTGTGCAGGCGCGTAACGACGAATCAGGCATTCCAAAGCACTGCCGGGATTCACGCCAAAGCGCTCCCCCCAGTAGCTGACGCCGAATCGCCGGCCAACCCTCTGACGGCCACCCGTATTCAGCGTCCACATGAACTGGACGCGCCATGTTCCGAAATGGGTTTTGCCGAAGCGGGAGCGGCCAAAGCGCGGCGCTCGGTTCTGGGTGATTGTGGCGTTCGGGTATCCCTGCCCTTTTGCTATCAGGATGAAATAGGCAGGGGTTTGCGCCCCGATTGCTGTCAGCCGCTGCCGCACGGACAATTGCCGATCGCCAAAGCTTGGCGAGTCGCCGAGGCAGGAGTCCGGCAAGCCCATGACCCGTTCCCAATCGGGAACCAATTCGGTCACGTAAGCCGGGTCCATTTCCGCGGACAAGGCCACGATCCGGGCATCGACGCGTGACAGTTCAACCGACAAACCCGCCAGCACATTAGCCAATTCGGGGACACGCTCCAGGTCCCAGGCCGGACCTTGGGGAAGCAACTGCCGCAGTTGGACTCTGTACTGTTCGGCGGTCCTTACTGCCATGTGATGGTCCCTACCGTGAGCAATTGGTTGGCACTGGCAGTGACGTCGGCAGTCGGCGCGACCACGGCATTGTCTTGCTCCCCTTGCGCGCGGCTCACTGCTTCACGTATGCGACTTATCAGCAGTGTCTTGCCGAGCCCTGCTTCCCGGGCGTGCAGGTCCGCGAGCTCAGCGGCCACGGCTTGCCGTACAGCCGTTGTGTCGGGCGTGAGGTGAATCACGTAGTTGACCGCTTTCAGGATCGGCGCCAGCGCGAAAACTTCCGTCGTCACCGGTGCTTTGATTTGCAGGTACGCTTGGACGACTGCGATTTCGTTAGCGTCCGGAATGATCACCGCGTCCCCATCACGGACGAAGAACACGCCGACCGTTCCGGGCCCCATGTAATTCTTTACCGTCCAAGCGCGGGTGACACCTGCGCACTCCAGCGCCCAAGTGACGTAATCGTCTGCATCGCCTCCATGGGGAATGACCTTGTAGCTGCGAATGACCCGAGAGCGCAGCGACTCGATCGATTCCCTTTCGGTGCCGCCAGTAATCCCGGGTGCCAGCACCGTGAAGGTTTCTGCTACTCCCACAACAGGCTGCACCAGCGTTAGCAGCAGCCCCGAGGCGGCGTTACCGAGTGCCCCACCATCGACTGCGGCCAGCGTGGCGACGTTGCTGCCAGCGGTGGTCGTAACCGCAGCGGCTACTTGGTATTGGCGACCGTCGCTCGCCTGAAGTACCTGGTTTGCATCGAGCACAGCGCCGGCAGCCGCTTGGAAAGAGGCGGACCCGGTTGCCGCCTTCGCGGGAATGCGCGGAGTTTCAAGCCTCAATAAGGCCTGACGCTCGAGCGTTGATTCGTCCGCCGTGTCCGGCAGGATCTGCTTGGCGACCCAGTCGATGTACCCATACAGGCCATAGGCAGCGCCACTCAAAGCGCGCGCCAGCACCTGGGCGTCGGACTTTCGCAGGGCGTCGCTCGCCAAGTCGGCCGTCGTGCGGCTGACCAGCGTGGGCAGGTTCGGGGTTTCAAACGGCATAGAGCACCTGCCAATTGTCGTTAGGGAAGATTTCCAGCCGCTCGCCATTGGGCAGCGTCAGGATCGTGCCGATATTCAACCGGCTGGGGCCGGCGCGCTCGGTCAGCACCTGAACATCGATGACATGGCTGTCATCCAGCAGCCAGGTCAGCGCCTCGCGCGCGTATGTCACCGCGTCGCCGATCGTCTCGGTCGTCAGTTTTCGGCGCCGAAGCAGCCAGAGCTTTGATCCAAGCCGATCACCGGCCACAAGGGGAAAGCTGTCGCCCCAGTAGCCGTATCGTTCGTCGTCGTCCAACTGGTCGGTAGGCGCAGCGCGGCACCAGGTGAACAAGCTGATTTCGACGGCGCGGCGCAGGCTGGTCTTCTGGTCGTCAATCGTGATGATCGTCATACGGCACCCGGTACGGCCGGTCCGCTCTGCCCATTGCCAGGCTGTACGCCGCTGTGCGGGTGCTTGATCTGGCTGACTCCGCCGGCCACCTGATCGCCCTGGCTGATGATCTGGCCCGTTTGCGTGATCTTTGGCGTGTTGAAGTTAACCGAATCGGTAGCGGTGATATTCAGGGTGCCGGTCTCAACCGCGATCACCCTGCCGCGCTTGAAGTGGACCTTGTCGCCTTCGTCGGTGTAGATCGCTACCTCGCCTGGCTCCAGCTCCTGAATTCGGTAACGCCGGTCCGACACCACAATCACCACGCCGTGGGACCGGTCGCCCCCCATGAATCCGGCAAGCGCCTCGGCACCTTCGTGCGGGCAACTGGTGAAGCCGTAGGGCTCCAGATGCTCCATGCCATCCTTGACCTCGCCGGCGGTCAGGCGCATCTGCAGCGTCTGTAGCTTGCTCGCCGAATTGGCAAGCGCCACCACGCCGCGCGTCAGCACGTTCATCAATTTATTCATTTGTCTTTCCAGTCGGCAGGGAGCAGGTATTCGAAGCCGTCTTGCTTTTTCACCTTGCGGTGTTTGTGCGGATCGTCAGGTTCTTGCAGGTAGCCCTCCGGCGGTCCGACACGTAGCCGGCATGTGGTTCCGTTCTCGTCCTGGCGATAGGTCACCTCCGCGATCAGCATGTCGCGGTCATAACCAATCAGAGGGTCGATCACTCGCACGATCGTGTTGTGCCGCCAGAGCGCGCCGTTGGCTTGCCGCCAGCCCTGTACTTCGTAGGTCGTCTCCAGCGCCTTGCCCAGCGCCGTGCCGCGTTCCCAGTTGGCCCGGTCTGCCGCCATCTTGTCGCTGAGCTGACCGCTTTCGTGGATCACCTTCACGCGGCGGCGCGTCATTCGGGGATCGCTGACAGCGGCGTTGACCTCGGTGGTAGTTTTGGCGAAATCCTTGTCGGTACCGGATCGTTGCCCGATCACTCGGTAATCGGAGAACACCCGGGTGAAGTCCAGCGGCGCGTCGCCCTTGAGGATATTTCGGCCCAGCTCCAGGCTTTCACTCGCCCGCCCGCCGCTGCCGACCTCGGCCAGCACCACCTGACCGCGGGCATTGTCGGTGCTGAACACGCGAAACAGACTCAGCAGTCGGTCGATGGATTCGAATGCCGTTTCCCCCGGCTCGATGGTGTGATCGGCCAAGCCCCCGGTCGTGGCAATTTCGCTTTTAACGGTGAGCCCGTACTCGGCGGCGATGGCCTGAACGATCTTCTGGACGCTCTGCCCCTTCCACTGCCCGGGCTTGTTGATCGCGCCGCAGTCCACCAGGTCGGCCGTCAGCGAACGGCCGGTGATGGACGTGGTGATTTTCTCGTCGTCGTAGTTGATCGGAGTGGCATCCACCCAGCCGGTGATGATCAGGTCGCCCCCGATCCGCACTTCGCACCGCGCGCCCTGCTTGACCGGGCGCAGGATGTTTTGACCCGGCCACTTCCAGGTGATGCCGATGTTGAAGCTGGCGGCTTGTCGTTCAAGTCCTGTGGTGATCTCCGCCGAGGTCCAGCCGGAATAGTCCAGACCATCAACGGTCAGGGTCACGGCCGTTGATGGGTCGGACATGCTGATTTACTCCCGGGCGATTTGCAGCGGTGCGGCCGGCACGAAACCGGGATGGGTGATTTTGTTGCGCTGAACCACTTCGCCTTCGCGGGTAGCGTCGCCGAAACGCCGGAAGGCCAGCACCAGCGCAGGCGATGTTTCCAATGGGGTAACGGTCTCCAGCCGGGCGCCGGATGCGGCGACTGCTGTAAGGTGCCGGACCACGTGTTGCCGGGTGGCATTGACCAGCGGGTAATAGCTCGCATCGGACTTCAGCGCCGCCTGCCAGAAGACGTCATCGAGTTCGTCCCGCGCCGCGATGACGTCATCTGCGACAGGCACTTCCGGTCGTTCCGTCGGATCAACCAGTTGCTGTTCGACCGAGGCAGCAGGCGCATCGGCTTCCGCAGGTGTCACCACCGGCATTTCGGCAACGGTCGCCGCCGCCTGGACCAGCAGCGCGTCCTGCACCAGGTCGGCCAACGCTTGCGCGGCGGCGGTCGTATCACCGCCGCTGCCGCCAGCAACCTCATTGATGGTCGAAGCGTCTTCGGCCTGGCTGGAAACCGTAGCCACTGCCGTCGTGTAACTGTCGAACGCAGCCGCGCTGGCACTGCTCTTTTTCTCGGAGCCTTTGGGCACCAGTGACGACAGGCCCAGATCGCTGAAGTAGCCGGTGAACAAACCAGACAGCGAGCCGGGAGCGTTGGTCAACATCTGCGCCATTGATGTGACCGTGCCGACCACTCCCGCAAGCGGTGAGAACTGCCCGGACAATACGCCAAACACCCCTGTTACTTGATTCTGCAGTCCGGTCAGATTGATGCGCGCCGTGTCGACCTTTGCCATCGCAGCCTGGTAACGGTCGAGCGCCCCACTCCAATAACTGCCCGTGGTTTGCCCGAGCATCTTTGAAGAATTGGCACGAACCGACGGATTCTGCACAGCGTTTCCGGGGTAAAACGTCAGATCAAAGCTGACCATGCCGCCTTCCCGGCGACTGTGTGACATCTCGCAGGCGCCGGGCACAACTGACAGTTGGCCAAGCCAGGGATGGACAAGGGTGCCCTCGCCCTCCTTTTCGAGCGCCGTTAGCAGTTTGTCGCGGCGGGCAAAGCAGTCATCGCCAATGATGAACGCCCGGACCTTATGGACCCGGGCCACCTTACCCATCTGTTCCGCAAAAGCTTGGTCTCGCTTGGGGTATTCGTGAAGCTGAACCTTGCGCCCAACCGGAACGGACGTGTCCTCGATGAGGAACGTCTCGCCACGGAAAGACGCCGGCAACAGCTGGTCGCGCCAGGTGTCGGCCATTTACTGTGCTCCGGACAGGGATCGATAACCAACGCTTGGGGTGACGGTGAGGCCTGGCTGATTGGTTTTGGCTGGTTCCACCCGCAGACCGGGTGGGGCACCTTCGAAGCGCATCACCATCTCGCCCTGCAGCTGGGTCTTGTTACCGCCGGCCAGCAGGCTCTGTGTCGCGCCCTGAAGACCAGCAGTGCCGCGACCGAGCAGGCCCGCGCCAACGGCGTTCGGGTCGTTGCTGGAAAAATAATCCGCAACACCCGAGGCCTTGCCTTTCACCCAGTCAGCAGCGCCAGCGGCTTTACCGTTGACCCACTTACCCGCATCCATCAGCGGCTCGATGTACGGCTTGATTCGGTCAAAGAACCCTTTGAACCAGGCCACCAGCGGCTCCCATTTCTCGGTCACCATCTGCACCGGGTCGAAGCCGATCTGTTCCTTGATACGGTTCCAGCCGACTTCGGCCGCGACCTTAATGAAATCCCAAAGCGCGGAGAAGAAAACCTTGACCGCATCCCAGTTCTGCACGATCACCGACATCGGCAACCATGACAACGCCTTCTTGATCCAAGGCCAGACGGTGCTGATCGTTGCTACGACCCGACCCCACAACTGGGCGAAGTAGGTCACTAACCCGTCCCAGTTCGCGATGATCAGCGCCAGCGGCGTCCATGCCAGGAGACTTTTGATCCACGGCCATACCTTTGCGAACGTGGACTGGATGTCGCCCCAAAGCTCCGTGAAAAACGGTGCGAGCTTGTCCCAATTCGCTACGATGATTCCCACCGCCACGGCGATCGCTGAGGCGACCAGCCCGATGGGGTTAGCCCGCAGCGCCAGACTCAAAAGCTTTGTGGCCACAACGGCGCCGATGATCCCGACCCGCAGAATCGTGAAAGCCACCGCAGCAGCGGCAATGCCCTGGACGAGATTCGGATTGTCCCGGATGAAGTCGCCCACACCATTGACCAAGGGCTGCAGTGCAACCACTACGGCGTTAAGAGCTGGCAAAAACGCATTGCCAAGCATGATGCTGTTGCGCATCAGGGCACCGCCCATCAGCTTGAGATTATTTTCAGTAGTGGCAGCTCGCGAAGCGTACTCGGCCTCCATGGAACCGCCGTACTTCTGAGCGTCAGACACCTTGTTCAAATTGCCCTTGAGCAAGTCCAGATTGGTCAGCAGCATGGCAAGCGCAGGGGCAGACTCGGTGCCGAAAAGCTGAGTGAGCACCGATAGCTGCGCATCCGGCCGGACACCCTTTATCCTGTCCAGCAGCTGAAGGATGGTGCCCTGCCCGTTCATCTGCATCGCTTTGGATACGCTTTTGGCGTCAAGCCGAAGAGATTTGAATGCCTGTTGTTGGGATTTAGTGGCCGCAGCACCCTGGGTCATTGTGACCATGAGGTTCTTAATTGCCGTAGATGCGATTTCCTGCTCTACGCCCATGCCGCCAAGGGTTGCGCCGAGAGCTGCTATCTGCCCGGACGCAACGCCCGCCACGCGGCCCATCGGCCCAATGCGTGTAACGATCGCGGAGATCTTCTGAGCATTGGCCGGGCCAGTGTTTCCAAGGTAGTTGATTTTGTCAGCAAGGGTCACGACCTCAGGCTGCGTCATCGCGAAGGCAGTCCGCCACGTAGCCATCATCTGCCCGCTGTCTTCGGCGCTCTGATCGAAGGCGATGCCCATTTTCACCGCGTCCTCGGCGAACCCTCTTAGCTCTCCGCGTGCGATGCCGGCCTGCCCACCTGCAGCCACGATCTTGGCGATGTCGGTCGCCGCCATTGGAAGGCGCGTCGACATCTTGGTGATGTCGTCGCCCATCTCCTGAAACTGTTTCGGGGTGTCGAAGTTGACGACCTTGCGCACGTCAGCCATCGCCGATTCGAACTGGATGGCAGCATGCGTGCCCACCACAAACGGCGCAGCCAGGGCGCCACCGGTAATCGCTTCCCTGAACCCGATGCTGCCCAGACCTGTTGCCTGAAGATTCTTGCGAAAGCCCGAGATGTTCTTCTGGATGCCGGCCAGCATCGGAGACAGCTTGTCGGCGCCCGTGATGAGCGCCTTGAGCTGAAATTTATCTGCCATCAATTCACCTGCTGGGTGCGATTGATCCGCTGTCCGTGCGCCAGCGATTCAAGGATTTCATCCAATGGCCTGGCCATCATCTGTTCGGGGTCAACCTTCCAGAAGAACGCCAGGTCATACACGCTGCTGATCAGGCCTTCGATGGAGTCGACGCCGGCGTCATGAAAAAACCCGCCACCTTCCACGCCAGTGTGTTGAGGTCAGACAGGTCGAGTTGATCAATCGAACTCGGTGGGATGTCAGCGCAAGCGACGATGTACTTGGCGGCCACGTCCAGATCGATCGCGATCGATTCGTCCATGCCCATACGGTACGGCAACGCCTTGATTGCCCGCGCCTCTTTCGAAGTGGGCCGGCGTAGCGTCAACTCGGTCAACGTTTCGCCGTGGGCCTGGATCGGCGAGCTCAATTTGACCGGTGCGTTTGGATCTACAACCGCTTCTTCTTCGTTCACGACCAAACCCCTTTGATGCCGTCAAATTGCAATTCGATGGTGCCTTCTTCGCCGTTCGAGGTGGGTTGCTCCACCATGTACGCGCCGGAAAGCGTGTAGACCTTGCCGTTCTTGAACTCGCCGGTAATGGTCATGTTGGTGCCGTCTACCAGCTTCTTCAGCGGGAAACCCGGCGTGTGCACCGCCGTTACCTTGATGAAAGGTGCGACGTCCTCTTCCTTGAAATAACCGGGGACCACGGTTTCCCGGGTCTTGTCCGACAGCGGCGCTTCCATTCCGCCCTTCAGGGTCAACTGCATACCGTCGACCTTGACGTAGCAGGTGCCTGCAACTTTCTGCCCCATAGCTGGGCCTCCAAACTAAAAAGCCCGCGCGAGGCGGGCTAGGGTGATGGGACATCGTTTACGCCGCGTCGGCTGCGTACTGTTGCCGGAACTGGTTGAGCAACGCGAAGATGCGCAGGCCGTTGACGTAGTCGGGCGGATACAGCACGTTCACCCGGCTCGGGTTGTTGCTGTCGCGCTCGACAATCAGGTACTGCTGGAACATTTCCGAGTTCTCGACGTGACCGTCGAGCTCCATCTTTCCGTACTCGCTGATCAGCTCGCCGCGAATCACATTCGGCGTGACGATCGGCTGCCCATCACCAAACTGGGTTCCATCGTTCGCCAGCTTGTGACGACCGTACTTGCTGGTGATGATCGACTTCAGACGACGCACGATGTACGCGCTCTGGTGCATAGTCTCGCTGTCCAGGTACGAATCGTCCGGCTGGCCGTACGCGTTCTTCTGGTAGGTGGTGATCGCGCGCTGGATGCGCATGTAACCGCCCTCGAAATACAGCGTGGCGATGCCGTACTGCAGCAGCGACTGGTACTCGTTGAGCATGAAGCGGCTGCCTTCCGGCGCCGGGTCGATGCCAACCAGCGCACCCGTCTGGGTTGGCCGGCTGGCATCGGCGGAGATGAACACCGCCTGACGGGCAGCAGCCGCTGCCGCCACCTGCCAGAATGGCTGCGGGACGCCTTGTTCAAAGCCAAAGATGGTGGCGTGCTGATCGTTGCGCGCCTGCCCTGCTGCGACCAACACGCCGAGCGTGCCGCGCATCGCGCCGAACACATGGCCGTAGAGCTGCTTGGCCCACGACCAGCGCCCGCTCATGTCATTCATCGCGGTTTTCCATGCGTCGAGCGTGGTTGCGTCGGTCCAGGGTACGCACAGGAATTCGAACGGAGCATCACCAAGAGCAGCCAGCGCCGCAGTGGCGTCCGGCGAGCCAGCCCCACCTGCAAGCGCGGTGATAGCGACGGTGAGACCGGCAGGCGTCACTTCGCCGTTGCTCTGGCCCAGGCGATTGAGGACGAGACCGATGTCGTTCGCCGACGCTCCCTTCCATTTGGCCGTCAGCGTCACGTCGCCAGTGGCCGCGGTTGCCGTCACTGGCAAATCGGTAGCCGCGTTGATCTTGGTCGCCAGTGCTGCGGCTGCGGCCGTGGGATTACTGCCGGAGGGAATGCTGGCCTGGACTCGATCACCGCCGATGTACAGGTTGATCAACCCGGGCTCAGTGGCAGTCCCCGTAAAAGAAACCTTCCCGGTGGCCACCGCGCCGGCGTCGGCTTTCAGCGGCAAGCACCAGATCTCACCGACCGGATCGTTCTCGCGCCAGGCGCTGTACATGGCGGCGAGCATCGAGCCCTGACCCCCAATGGCTTTCGCCTGCGCCAGACTGGACACCAGCGTAAGTTTGCCGATCTGTGCGGAAGTCGATGTGTCGTTGACCTGGCCAACGATCAAACGGCGCAGCGTGCTCGGCGCGCTGTTGGCCATCGAGTTATCCATTTCCGCGTAGAACAGCGGAACGCGGTTGTCCTGCGGGATTTGCTGAAATCCTACGCTCATTTGGTCGAGACCTCTTTAGCGGACGGGTTTTTGGCGGGCGCGTCTTCTTCCTTGATTTTCACGTCCTGATCGTTGATGCGGCGGCGCCAGTAGATATCGTCCGGCACTTCGCGCCCCTCTGCGGGTAACAGCTCCCCGGTTTCCGGATCCGGCACCGCGCGGCCCTTGGCCGGCACCACGGTAATGCGGTTCATGGCATGTCCTCTTTGATTTGTATTTCAATGCGCCCATCAGGGCCGGGATATTTGAGATTGCGGTCTGCGGGGTCGATGCAGTCGACGTTGATGTCGTAGCCCTCCAGACGCGGAAGGCCATCGAGTTCGAGTTCGTGCCAAGTTTCGGGTGGCTGGCTGTCAGCGTTGCGACCCAGCTGGAATGCAGTCACGAAGGAGTAGCGGTAGATCACCAGCGCCCGGTCGATCTGCACCAGGTCGCCGCCGTCGTAGGTGATCGGGTCGTATTCCGCTGCGGGCTTCCAACCCACCAGCGCGAGCCACAACTGCGCACGTATGTCGTGCAGCACATCCACCGCCAGTTGCCCGCGCTGATCCTTGGCATCGAGGATGACGACCACATCAAAAGCGTCTGTGATGTCTTGCCGGATGCCGTTCTGCAGGTCGTTGTCCGTCGCGTCGTCACCGGTGGCGATGACGAACGCACCAGGCCGATCAATCTGCTGACTGGCCTTCACCGCGTCGAAGTCGATACCGCCTGCGACCCGTCCGCCGAACACGGGACAGCGCTGCCGCAGTTGCAGCACCACAGGGGTGATTTTCATAGGTTGCCTCTGGGGTCAGCGAAGCGCAGCGGCGAATGCCTGGCGAAGGATGGCTCGGATATCGTCGACGCTTCCCTCCAACCCATCGACCATGTAGTTCTCTCGCGGCTCGATTCGCCATGCGCCTGTTGATGCCTGCCTCTTGTGCGACTTTCCTCGCTTGGCACCGCGGCGAACGCCGTACCAGAGGAATGCCGGATAGAAGGCCTTCATCTCCGCCGTTTTCTTCGGCTCGATCTTGACCATGAACCCGGAGTGGCTCACCCGGTAGGAGATCGATCGGCGAAGAGTCCCCTTGCGTAAACCAGGGTACTGACCCTTTTCCGATGCGCCCCGTTTGCTGACGAGCTTTCGTGACCTGGCACGAACTAGAACACCCGCCCGGCGCATCGCCTTGCGGATCTCTTTTTTGTCGAAGTCGAGCTTGCCGTAGCTGTCGAAGTCGCCAAAGTGCAAATAAGCTGCAGGTCTAGCCATACAGGCTCCCTCCCGGCTGATCCATGCCTAGCTCCTCAACCTCAAGAACGGTGAATTTGTGACTTCCGTTCATATCGGTTGCACGGCTGACACGGTAAACAAGGGCGCCGTGGACCACCTCAAAGTCAATGGGGAGAACGCCGAGATACCGCAAGGTAATGCGATGGGTAATCCTGGAGTCGGTCTGCACACTGTCGTGGTAAATGGCAGTGCCGACAGGCTCTATGCGTGCCCAGCGTTTTTTTTCTCCACTGAACTGCGAAGCCAGACCACCGCCATCGGCAGGAGAATCTGAGCGCCGCCTCAGGGTGACGCGGCGGTTCAAGTCACCGGCACCAGGTTCAGACATAGCCATCAGACCCCCATCTGCACGCGATAAGGTGCGAGCAGAAACTTCGACCCTTGTGGCAGCGCAACCGCCGTCATTGTCCCGGCGCCTGCCACAACATCCTCGCGGTTGGTGTAGAGGTGTCCAAGGATGAGCAGGCACGCCGCCTGGATCACGGGAGTGAGCACGATGCCCAGGCTCATGGCTTCGGATTGGGTGATCGCATCCTTGAGCTCGTAGCCTGCAATCTCCATCGCAGACAAACGATCATCCTCGTCGTAGACGAGACCAGCCGATGCAATCGCTGTGCTGTAGCCGACTCTGGCCTGGGCGCGCAACTCAACAGCGGCTGCTCGGCCTGCGACCAGAGCAGGAGCATCTTCATACACCCGGCGCGCCATGAAATTGCAAGCTGCTTCCTCTGCCGCGTCGAGCAAGCCTTGAATGAATTCGCGATCATCGTCCTCGGCGCGCAGGTGCTCGATCGCTACCTCGATACTGATCGCGGACATTGCTTACTCCTGGTCGGGCTCTTCCGAATCAGTCACCGGCAGTGGGTTTTCACCCGCGCCCAACAGCTCGGCGGGCAGAGCGATAGGCGTAGGTGGTGCAGCAGCAGAAGCCGAGTGCGCTACCTCAGCCAGTTTCGCAAGCTCGGCTTCGGCTTCATCTCGTTTGCCGATGAAGTCGCCGACCTGAGCACCCTCGGCGTCAGCGATAATCCAACGCTGGCCCTTCTTTGCGATCTTCAGCGCAAAGGTCGGCTCAGATTTGGCTGGCAGGACCATCACCGATGCGCCACCTTCGCTCACGATCTGGCATAGCTTGAGCTGCTCCAACTCCTTCGCGAGCCACACCGGCGCTGCGTAAGGCTCGTTATCAACGTCGCGGATGGTGCCGCGGTCCTCGTAGGCCCGCAGCGGCTTGATCAATACATCTGGCATATCTCACCTCGATGGGGAAGGCAGCGCCGCCCCGTTTCAGGGGTTGGGTTTAAGCAACTGCAGCGAGCTTGCCGGTGACGAAGGCTTCGGTACGGTAGATGGCGAAGGCCAGGCGCTCTTCGGCGCGCAGCGTGACCATGTTGTTCTCGAAGTCCTTGTCGTTTTCGGTAGAGATCAGGACCTCAACCTCCATCCGATCAAAGATCTGCGCGCCCAACTTGAAGGCACCCACCAGGAAGTCGTTCGCCTTCATTGCTTGAGTGGCTACGACAGGGCGGTTCCACAGGCGAGCCGCGGTGCCGTCTTGTGGCTGACCGATGAGATAGCGACCGGTGTCGTCCTTGAGCAGATCGATCAGGGCCCAGTCAGTCGGGTTCAGCACGATGCCATCGGAAGGAAACTCAGCCAGCTCGGCTTGCAGAAGAGCCAGGCGCAGGCGGTCGATTCGCTGCTCGCCGGTGGCACTCCAGCCCGCTGGAGCGGCGTAGATGTTTGCCAACGGAACCAGACCTTGCAGGTTCGCACCGGCGCCGCTGCCGTAAAGCAGCTGGGCTTCTTCGGTCAGCAGCAGGCCATAGCGCGCACGGGCGTCGATATAGCTTTGCAGCGCCTTCGCATCGTCGAGGATCTGACGAGAAGCTTTGAACAGGTGAGCGATGGTGCGGACCGGTGCCGTGATCAAGGCGGTGGTGATTTCGGAGTAAGGCTTGGCGGCCCCTTCCGCCACGACTGCAGCGTTGTTGGTGAAGCCAGTCTCGCGCACGTACTCAAGCGAGCCTGCTTCGGTCTGACCAGGTGCGACCAGGTCGCGAATGGTCGCTCGACGCACACCCGGCAGAGCAACAGTGTCCAGGCGTTCGGTTGCAGCGAGGCCACCGGCGGAGGTGGTGGTAATCGCAGCGCGCGGTACCGAGACGCGACGAGAGCCGCGGAAGGACGAGTTGACACCTTCCATCTGGTCGCTGGCGACGAACAGCTCACCAGCCGACTTTGGCGGCTCGTTGCGCTGAGTGTCGCGGTTGGCATTGACCAGCTTCTGCTCGGCCTCAAGCACGCGGGCCTGGAGCTCGCCCTGCTTCATCAGCAGTTCGTCGACCTTGGCCGAAGTTTCCTTGCTCAGGCCCTCGTGGCGATCAACGTGCTTCTGTGCCGTCTCGGCATGGGCCTTGAGCTGATCGCCGATGTCCTTGAGGTTGGCTTGAGTTTCCTTGTACTGGGCTTCGATGTCGGCTTCACCGATCTTGCCCATCTGGGCATTCCAGCCGGTATAGCGGGAGGTACCGCGTTTCACGAGCGTGGTCGTGAACCCGACCAGAAAGACCGCACCGCCGATGGCTTGGGGAGTTACGCCGAAGGTCAGCGGGATCAAGGCAGCGATGGCCAGCACCGCCATCAAGAATGCCGGGGACAGACGAAATTTCATCATGGTGTGAAGCCTCACGCAGGAATTGAGAAAGAGAGTTTTGGCAGGGGTGTAAGGTCGAGCTCGACAGCGCGAGGCCTGTCGGACGAGGTAGCGTGTTGCGTACCCCCGCCAGCAGCGCGCGGCGTGCTGGACTTGAAATTGGCGAAGAGTTCGCGGCGCTCGCTGCGGGCCATCCCCGCTTTTGCGAGAGCCACATCCATGGCTTTGAGCGCGTTGCTTTGCTGCGTCTGCTCGTCTTCCCGCTCGGTGATCTCGTCGGATGACAGCAGTCCGGTTGCGAAACCGAGCTCCACCGCTCGTTTGCCTCGGATGAAGGTCTCGTCGTCGAGCATCTCGGTAATGTCGGCGACTGCTTGGCCGCTACCTTCCGCGTACAGATCGGCCATTGCCGCGTCGAACTCTTCCATGGTGTCCGCGGTGTTGCGCAAGTCGTGGCGATTGCCGACGGCCACGGTCCAGCAGTTGTGAATCATCAGAAAGCCGCTACTCGCGACCTCGCGCTTTTCACCCGCCATATAGATGACCGATGCAGCGGAGGCAGCCAGACCAAGCACCTTCGTGGTCACCGTCTGGCTGTGCTCGCGAAGCCGGTTGTAGATAGCCAGGCCTTCGAACATGTCCCCGCCCGGCGAGTTGATATAGACGTCGACTGGCTTGTCGCCGATGGACCGCAATGCCGCGTCGATACGCGAGACCGTTACGCCTTCTCCGTACCAGTCCTGGCCGATCACACCGTAGATGGTGATGGTGTCGTTGGTTGACTCCACGGCTGCCTTGATGGCCGGGTTCCATCTGTCGAGCGCACGCGGACTCAGCTCGCAGTTGAAACTGCCAGCTTTGGATTTTGGTTGCATGAGTTAGTCCTTCGAGTTTGCCGGCTGATCGAGCCAGTTCTGCAGAGCAGCCCTTGCGGCTTGCCCGTCGCCCCCCCCACCGAGCTGGTCGATTGGGGAGAGGTTGGTTTGTACGGTGAGCACCGAGGCATTGCCTCCCATCCTCGGGAGGTTTTCCTTCATCCGGCATTCGTCGCGGGTGTAGATGCCGTTCTGCACCATCTGCGAATACAGCGTGGCGCGCGCGGCACTGTCAGCCCGCATCAAGCCCTCAATGGAGAACTCCGGATATATCTGCCGGCGCTGCGCAGGCGTCAGTAATTTGCGGCTGATCGCCTCCTCGATGCGGCGCATGTAACTGCGCAGCGTGAAGGTCAGAAACCGCAGCAGCTTCTGCTCCAGCCCGGTGCCCCAATTCGACGCTTTGTCGCTGTAGCCAACCAGGGTCGGATCCACCATGTAGAACCGGCAGATTTCCTCGGCGCTGTATTCTCGGGATTCCAGCAGTTGAGCATCAACGGGGTTGATGCCAATCACTTTGGCACTGACGCCCTTCTCCAATACGGGCGACTTGCCGGCGTTCATCGCACCACTGATGCGCTGGACGTAATCCCGGAAGTCATCGCGTTGCTGCTTGTTCAGCAGCTGATCAACCTCGAAAGCGACGGTCTGGTGCATACCGTTCTTGAAGGTGGCGCTGGCCACGTCCTCGGCCGACATCGCCGCGCCGAACACATCGGCGCCGTAAGCGATGGGTGAAAGCCCGACTTGGCCGTCCAGAGAGAACGCTGGAATGTGCATCATGTCGCTGCCGGCAATGTCACGGAGCTGGCCGTTCTTTTCGCGGTACCGGTAAAGCAGCTCGCCGTTATCGGCTACGTCCAGTTCCACACGGTTGGGCAGCAAAAACTCAAGCGCCACAATTCGGCCGCTGATGCGGATGATCTCGACGAAGGCATTACCTCGAAGCAACATGGAAGCAACCACGGCTTCCCAAAACTGCACCGCCGTCATTCGGCTATTGGGATTGGTGTTGAGTATCCAATGCAGATCGTTGTCGCCGGCCACCTCTCGACCGCCGTCCGGCATTCGACGATACAAACCGAGGGGGAGCGTGGCGATCGTTTCGGAGATCAGGCGCACGCAGGACCAGCAGGCGGCCAGGCGCATGGCCTTGTTGACCGTCACTGTCTTGCCGTTGGCGGAAGTGCTGCCAACTGTCTGCGCCCATATTCCAGAAGCGCCGCCAGCGACTGATCGCCCCACCCAATCGATGATTGAAGACCGTGGCGCCGTCACCGCACTGCTTAAAACAGACCGCAGAGACTTAGCCACTGGTCAGTCCCCTTCGAATGAAGGCCGCAGCGACGAAGCACGATGATGCGGCGGCCAGTAGAGCCCAGCCGATGCCGAGCAGGATGTAGACGCCCGCCACAGCGCAGGCGAAGCCCAGCACTGCGATCAGCAAGTAAATAATCGATGCTGTGTTCATTCGAATATTGGGTCCCGGATTGAATCCATGAATCGGTCCACGCCGCCATCGCCGACAACGACTTTCGTCATCGCCCGACCCACCGACATGATCAACGCAACCGCGCCATCGATTTTGTTGTCGTCGCCCTGCTTGATCGGACGCACGACGTCGTTGTTGCCTGGCAGGTGCTTGCCAATCACGTTGGCAATACACCAGGTCATGACCGGGTTGCCGTCATGATGGAACCGGCCGGCTTCGATAGCCGCCTCCAGTTCCTTCATGGGGTCTGACATGTTGGTGTAGTTCTGGGTGATCGTGATCGGGTTGAAGCCCTCGTCATCCAAGTCGTGGCTCAGACCGGTAGCGCCGTGCGGGTCGATGGGGGATTCGCTCAAAGGCGCCTGATGATTGGCTTCCTTCGTGTCCTCGAGGATCTCGCGGTAATCGATCTCCGCCCCGTCGGTCACTTCCAAATGCCCGGAGTTGACCCAAGCCTGGAAACGTTCCGCCATGCGTTTGTTATCGGTGTTGTAAGCGGTGTCGTAGGGAACCCAGAACTTCGGCCCGATGCTGTAGTAATGCGTCTTGCCATCGATGACCCGCCAGAAAAGGCGAGCCCTTGAGTTCATGTCCAGCTTGCGCGCCAAGTCGAAACCGGCGATCCACTCCTGCCCCTCGAATTGCTCGAGCGTCAGCGACGTGTCTTCGCAGGCCTTCCAGCTTTCCATGTTGAAAAATCCGGCCTTGGCGCTGACCCACAGGTTCAAATGCTTGGTCTTGAACGTATTGGCGAATCGAGCTGAACGAATCGCCCGCGCCTGTTGGCTCTCCAGATACTCCTGAAAAACCGATACGCCATGGTTCGGGTTGGCCTTGGCCAGCATTTTCGGATCGGTCCAGTCATCCCCTTCGTCCAGGGTCCAGATCCAGCCGAACAGCTCCTCATCGGGCACGGTGCCGGCCAACATCTCTACGACTTGGCGCCTCTTGTCGTAGCACGGCCCTTCGATATCCGCGCCCGCGGTGGTGATGATGAACATCAGCGGCTGCCTGCGCGCGCCCATGCCTGTCAGCATCGTGTCGTACTGGGCCGATGTCGGGTGTTCGTGATACTCGTCGACGATCGCGCAGCTGGGAGAGGCACCGTCGCCGGGGTTACCAATCAGAGGTTCGAAGCGACTGAAGTCGGACGGAATATTCATGTTCGAGGCGTTGACCTCGATCCCGGCTGCCTGGATCAACATTGGCGACTTGCTGACCATCAGCTTCGCAGGGCGGAACACTTCCCACGCTTGCTTCTCTGTGGTTGCGCCCGCATAAACCTCGGCGCCGAACTCGCCGTCGGCCACAAACATGCTGATACCAACGCCGCCGGCGACAACGGACTTACCGTTCTTGCGGGGCACTTCCCAGTAGCTCTCGCGAAACCGGCGGTGGCCGCCCTTTTTCTTGACCCAGCCAAACGTGACAGCTAGGCCGAACAACTGCCAAGGCTCCAGGCTTATCAACTGACGCTTAAAAGCCCACTCGCCCTTTGTGTGCGGCAGGAGCTGCATCAGCTTGAGCTTTTTCTCAGCCTTGATCGGATCGAACTTGAAGCGGTACCCACGCTTGCGGCTGGCAGCCAGGTCGTCGAAGTGACGCTGAATAGCCTGATGAATAAAGCGGCACGCCGGCGCCTTCCCTCGGAGCACGGACCTTGCCCACACCATCGCCTTGTCGACGTTGGGGTGGGCAAGTTTGGGCATCAGCTACTCAATAATTTGGCGAACTCGTTGGTTTCCTTTTCCTTGTTGCCGCCGATCAAGCGTGTGCGGCTTGCCGGGTCCAGGCCTAGCATTGATCCGAACGTCACCATCTGGCGCATCGTTTCGTTTGCCGCGGTCAGCGCTGGATTCTTCATCGGGCCGCCGGTGGCCCCGGTCACCACAATGCCGTGCGCCTTGATCGACTCCTGCGCCATACGCCAGTTGTCATAGGCGGTGCAGAAGGCTTCCACGTTATGAAGGTCCGTGATGGCAACCACGTTTTCGCGCAGCAGCTCTGGAACAATCATGTTCCACATGGTGGCGGCCCGAGGGCTGAACCACTCGGGAGGATCTACCTGGGTGATCTTCGAAAACTGGGGCTCGGCAGTGTTTAGCGCACGCTTGCCCGGGTTCCCGGCCAATGCTTTCTTGGCCGTTGGTTTGGGTTTGCGACCACGGCCGGCGACCGTGGCGGTGCCTCCCATCGCGCAACTCCTGAATTTTTAATTTCGCGGGTGTAAAAAAACGACGGGCAGGCGGTGTCCGCCTCGTAAAGCCCTGGACTTTCGGGGGGGGGGGGGGGGGGGGGGGGGGGGGGGGGGGGCGCGGGGGCGGGCCGCCGGGCGCGGGGCGCGG